>DASTYH010000295.1:0-2109 GCA_035765075.1 Gemmatimonadales bacterium | reverse complement strand
CAATCGCTGGGGGAGCGCCTCGGGCCTCTGGCTCGAGGCGGAGGGCATCGGACTCGCCATCCTGCTGCCGGGCGTTCCGCTCGAGATGCGGAATCTCATGGCGCACGAGGTGGTGCCCCGGCTCGCACTGCGCGGCAAGGGGGGCGTGATCCGCTCGCGCACGGTCCGGACGTCGGGCGTGGCCGAGGCCGCGCTCGCCGAGCAGCTGGGCGAGGTCGAGCGCGATATCGCCCCCGCGACACTCGCCTACCTGCCGCAGGTGGACGGCGTCGATCTCCGGCTCACCGTGTGGAACGTGAGCGACACCGAGGCCGAGACCCTCCTCGAGCGGGCGGTGCGCCGGGTCCGAAGCCATGCGGGCGCCGCGGTCTACGGAGAGGATGACGCCGACCTCGCCGCCGTGGTGCTCGCCACCGCCCGGCGGCGCGGCCTTCGCATCTCGCTGGCGGAGTCGTGCACCGGAGGGCTCGTCGGCGCGCGGCTCACCGATATTCCCGGGAGCTCCGACGTGGTCGAGGGGGGGGCGGTCTGCTACTCCTATGCCTCGAAGACCCGACTCCTGGGCGTGCCCGCCGATCTGGTCGTGGCGCATGGCGCGGTGAGCGAGGAGGTCGTGCGGAGGATGGCGGCGGGCGCCCTCGAGCATCTCGGCGGCGATCTCTCCGTGGCCATCACGGGAATCGCGGGGCCGGGCGGCGCCACGCCGGAGAAGCCGGTGGGCACGGTCTGGTTTGCCACCGCCATGGGGAGCGACGTCCGCGCCACGCGGGTCCTCTTCTTCGGGACCCGCGTAGAGGTCAGGGCGCGCGCCGCACAGGCGGCCCTGCGGCTCCTCCTCCAGCGGCTCGAGGAGGGGGAGTAGCGGCCGGGGGGCGTAGCGGCCGCTAGAATGTCACCTGCAGTCCCGAGCTCAGGATGCGGTCGGTCTTCTCGAAGCCCGGTTCGGGGAGATTGTCGAACCGCACGGTGTACGCCACCTTGACCGCAAAGCGCGTCGAGAGCGGGGCCACCAGCGACGACTCGGAGTTGATCCGGCGGTCCTCCCCCTCCTCCAGGTTCGGCAGGAACTCGACCAGCTGCTGAAACCAGGCATGCTCGGTGAAGAGGTGCCGGTAGGAGCCCGCCGCCCGCGCCGCCACGAAGTTGTCGTCGAGTCCCTCGAGGTTACGCTGCTGGTTGAACGCGGCGCCGAGTTCGGCCGACAGCTGATCCCGCGGACGATCCAGGACCCGATAGGCGAGCCCCGCGATCTCCTCGAAGCGCCGCGCAATTCCCGCGAACCGGTTCCGCTCGTAGCTCGCGCCGCCGAACGCGCCCAGGCGCGGCGTGAGCGAGCGGTCCGCCCTGACGCCGAGCTTCAGCGCATTGGCGGATGTTTCCCCCTCGGTGCGGCCATAGACCATCGCGGCGAACTCGGTGAACAGCCACCCGCTCTCCGGCGGGCCGTATTCGAGCCGCTGATCGCCGCTCAGGGTCGTCACATCGGTGTTGCCGGCCGCATCCACGAACGCCACGTTGGCGGTTACGACGAGCGGCTTCTTCGGCGGATCCTGCGCTGCCAGCGCAGCCGGAACGAGCAGGAGTCCCGCGGCCAGGGCGGGCCACCGGGTGCGGCTCATCCCGTTACGTCTCGTGACCTTCCCTCGGCGCCCCACGGACCCTCCCGGCTGATGTTCGTGTCAGAACTGCGCCATCTCGGTCGACCCCTCGAGCGCGAACGTGGAGCCGGCTCCCCCGCTGATCACCTGCAGCACCTCGTCGAAGTAGCCGGTCCCCACCTCCCGCTGGTGCCGCGTGGCGGTATAGCCCGTCGCCTCCGCCTTGAACTCCGCCTGCTGCAGCTCGGTGTACGCCGACATCCCCTTCTCGCGATAGCCGAGGGCCAGCTGGAACATGCTGAAGTTGAGCGCGTGGAAACCGGCCAGGGTGACGAACTGGAACCGGTAGCCCATGGCACCGAGCTCGCGTTGGAATCGCGCGATGGTCCCCGCGTCGAGGTGCTTCTTCCAGTTGAAAGATGGGGAGCAGTTGTAGGCCAGCGGCTTGCCCGGGTGCCGCTCGTGGATCGCCTCGGCAAAGCGTCGCGCCTCGTCCAGATCGGGGGTCGAC
>DASTYH010000294.1:0-8272 GCA_035765075.1 Gemmatimonadales bacterium | reverse complement strand
AGCGGCAGCTCGACGAGGCCGAGCTCGCCTTCACGCGCACGAAGACGCTCCTGGATGGGGGCGCGGTCAGCCAGGAGGCGCTCGACCAGGCGACCGTGGGACGCGACGTGGCACGGAGCCGGCGCACCCAGGCGGCCGAGCAGTTTCGGCTGGTGCAGAGCGGGCCGCGCCGCGAACAGATCGCCGCGCAGCGCGCCGCGCTCGCGCAAGCGGAGGCGAGCGTTGCCGCACTCGATGCCGGGCTCGCCAACATGGTGGTGCGCGCGCCCTTTGCGGGGATCGTGACCGTGCGGCACCGCGAACCGGGGGAGATCGTGCCTGCGGGCTCTCCGGTGATCACGCTGCTCGATCCCGATGACCGCTGGGTCCGGATCTATGTGCCCGAGCCGCGGCTCGGGAGCGTTGCGCTCGGCGCACCCGCCGTCATCACTTCGGATACCTACGAGGGCCGCGAGTATGCCGGCGAGGTCCGGTTCATCGCCAGCGAGGCGGAATTCACGCCGAAGACGGTGCAGACGACCGAAGAACGCGTCAAGCTGGTGTATGCCGTCAAGGTTGCCGTGCGGGGGGACAGCGCGCTCGAGCTGAAGCCGGGAATGCCCGCCGACGTCCGGGTGGAGCTGGCCGGGAATGCAGCGGACTGAGCCCGCCGTCCGCGTCGAGGGCCTGGGCCGCGATTTCGGCGGCCTCTCCGCCGTGCGGGACATCGCCTTCGAGGTGCGCCGCGGGGAGCTGTTCGGGCTCGTGGGGCCCGATGGCGCCGGCAAGACGACCATCCTCCGCATGCTCGCCGGGGTGCTCCGTCCCACGCGCGGCGACGCGTGGCTGGTGGGTATCAGCGTGTCCCGGGAGCCGGAGCGGGTCAAGCACGCTCTCGCCTACATGTCGCAGCGATTCGGGCTCTACGGCGACCTCACCGTGCGGGAGAACCTCGACTTCTACGCCGACCTCTACGAAGTGCCGCGGCAGGAGCGCGCCGCCCGTCTGGAGCGGCTTTTCGCCTTCTCCAGTCTCGGTCCCTTCCAGGACCGCCTGGCCGGAAAGCTGTCAGGCGGCATGAAGCAGAAGCTCGGGCTCTCCTGCGCGCTCATTCACCAGCCAGAAATCCTCCTGCTCGACGAACCGACGTTCGGCGTGGACCCGATCTCCCGCCGCGACCTCTGGCTCATCGTGCACGAGATGGTGGCCCAGGGCGTCACGGTCATCGCCAGCACCGCCTATCTCGACGAGGCGGAACGCTTCGATCGGGTGGCGCTGCTTCACGGCGGGCGGATCGTGGCCATCGATGCCCCGGAAGCGCTGGAGCGCGCGGAGGGCTCGCTGCTTGCGATCGAGACCGACCGCCCGCGGGAGGCAGCGGCCGCGCTCGCGGCGATGCCGGAGATCCGGAGCGTCACGCGGTTCGGCACGCGCCTCCACGTCGCGCCGGCGACCGACCCCGCCACCGCCGACCCGGCCGTCCGCCGCGCGCTCGCCGCGGCCGGTCTGGCCACGGCGTCGGTGACGACGATACCGGCATCGCTGGAGGACGTCTTCATGGCGCGCCTGCAGGCCGAGTCCGTCTCGTGAGCGGGCCGACCGCGAACCGGGACGCTCCGGTGGTCGAGGTGGAGGAGCTGACGCGCCGCTTCGGCGAATTCGTCGCGGTGGACGGCGTGAGCTTCACGGTGGCGCGGGGAGAGATCTTCGGCTTCCTGGGACCCAACGGCGCCGGGAAGACGACTACGATCAGGATGCTGACGGGGCTCCTCCCGCCGACCTCCGGTCATGGCCGCGTGGCGGGGCACGACATCACGCATGACAGCGCGGCGATCAAGCAGTCCATCGGCTACATGTCGCAGCTCTTTTCGCTGTACGGCGACCTCACCGTGGACGAGAACATCGCCTTCTTCGCCGGCCTCTACGGCGTGCCGCGCGAGCGCCGTGCAGAGCGGCGGGCGCGGGTTCTCGCGATGGCGGGTCTCGAGCACGAGGGGGGGCGCCTCACCGCCGACCTTCCCCTTGGCTGGAAGCAGCGCCTGGCGCTCGGCACCGCCATTCTGCATGAGCCGCCGGTGCTCTTCCTCGACGAGCCGACCTCGGGTGTCGACCCCATTGCCCGCCGCCAGTTCTGGGAGCTGATCCACGACCTGGCCGGCAGCGGGACCACCGTGTTCGTGAGCACCCATTACATGGAGGAGGCGGAGTACTGCCACCGGCTCGCGCTCATGAATCGCGGGCGGCTGATCGCGCTCGATACGCCGGCGGCGCTCCGGGCCGGGGCGCACGACCCGATCCTCGAGCTTGCGACGGGTGACAGCCCCCGCGCGGTGGAGGCGCTGGCCGGCGCACCGGGCGTGGTCGAGGCCGCGATGTTCGGGCGCAACCTGCACCTCGTCGTGCGGGACGAGGACCTGGCCCGGGAGGCGGTCCCGCGGCTCCTCGCGGCTCGCGGCATCGACTCGGGGGAGATCCGGCGCGTGGAGCCCTCGCTCGAGGACGTCTTCGTCGCCCGGGTTCGCGCGGCGGGCGGCGCGGTCGTCGACTAGGAGGCGCGATGCTCAACCGCCGCCGCCTCGTCGCCGTGGCCCGCAAGGAGCTGATCCAGCTTCGCCGCGACCGGAGGAGCCTCACGCTGGCCTTCCTCCTCCCCGTGGCGCTGCTGGTGATCTTCGCGTACGCGATCAGCTGGGATGTGCGGAACGTGCGCACCGTGGTGGTGGACGACGACGGCACCGCGCGAAGCCGGGCGCTGACCGAGGCGTTCGCCGCCTCGGGCTACTTCACCTTGGAGCGGGCGGGGGACAGCCGCGACGTGGCGCCGCTCCTGGACCGGGGAGACGCGCAGTTGGCGCTCGTGATCCCCGCCGGCTTCGCCGCCGAACTGGGGGCGGGCCGGCCGGCGCCGCTCCAGGCGATCGTGGACGGGAGTGACGCCAACAGCGCCACCATCATCCTCAGCTATGTCCAGGCCATCGTCGGCGCCCACACGGCGCGCCTCGCGGAGGCATTCGGCGGGGGAGCGGCCGTCCCGCGGATCCGCCTGGAGAGCCGCGTCTGGTACAACGAGGAGCTGGTGAGCCGGAACATGATCATTCCGGGACTCGTGGCGGTGATCATGATGATCATCGCCGCGATGCTCACCTCGCTCACCATCGCGCGGGAATGGGAGCGCGGCACCATGGAACAGCTCGCCGCCACTCCCGTCGGTCGCGGCGAGGTGGTGCTCGGCAAGCTGCTTCCCTATCTCGCGATCGGGCTCGTGGACGTCGCCGTGACGTCCGCCCTCGGCGTGTTCCTGTTCGACGTGCCGTTCCGGGGGAGCGTGGCGCAGCTGATGGTGCTCTCCGCGCTCTTCCTCACCGGCGCGCTCGGGCTCGGGATCTTCATTTCCGCGGCGACGAAATCGCAGCTCCTCGCCACGCAGCTCGCGATGGTGGCGACCTTTCTCCCGGCGTTCCTCCTCTCCGGGTTCATGTATGCGATCGACGTCATGCCGCCGGTCCTGCAGGTCATCACCCACCTGGTCCCGGCGCGGTACTTCGTCGTCGTGACGCGGGGGATCTTCCTCAAGGGCATCGGCGCCGGGATCCTCTACGTGCAGGCGCTCCTCATGCTCGCCTTTGCGGTCATCGGTCTCGCGCTCGCCACCCGCGCGTTCCGGAAGGAGCTCGGGTGATGCCGCCGCTTCCTCCCCCGCTCGAGCGGATCCGCCAGCTCGTCATCAAGGAGTTCCGGCAGGTGTTCCGGGACCGGCGGATGAAGGGGGTCATCTTCGTGGCGCCCGTGCTGCAGGTGCTCCTCTTCGGATACGCCGTGTCGACGGACGTCCGGGAGACCCCGCTCATCGTGCTCGACCAGGACCGGAGCGCCGCATCGCGCGAGCTCGTTTCGGCGCTCACCTCCTCCGGCTATTTCCGCCCGGTGGGGGAGGCGCTGCAGCCGGAGGAGCTCGTGCGGGCGCTGGATCGTGGCGATGCCGTGGCGGCCCTGCATATCCCCCCGGGTTACGCCGGGGCGCTGCAGGGCACCGCCGGCGCGACCGTCCAGCTGCTGCTCGACGGCAGCAACTCCAACACCGCGACGGTGTCGCTCAGTCACGCCCAGCGCATCGTGCAGCGCCTCGGCGCCGCGCCGGTAGTGGGGGTTCACCCCTCGGTGGAGCTCCGGGAGCGCGCGTGGTTCAACCCCGACCTCTCCAGCCGCGACTACAACGTGCCGGCGGTGATCGGCGCGATCATGATGCTCGTGGCGCTGCTGCTCACCTCGCTCGCGATCGTCCGCGAGCGGGAAATCGGGACCCTGGAGCAGCTCAGGGTGAGCCCGCTCCGGCCGGGCGAGCTCATCGCCGGCAAGATCATCCCGTTCGCGATCATCGGGATGGCCGACCTCGTGCTGGTGAGCGTGATCGCCGTCGGGTGGTTCGGCGTCCCGCTCGAGGGAAGCCCCGGGCTGCTCCTGCTCGCGGGTCTGCTCTACCTCCTCGCCGCACTCGGACTCGGGCTGCTGATCTCGAGCGCCGCGGCAACCCAGCAGGAGGCGTTCATGGTGAGCTTCCTGGTGTACATGCCCACGATCCTGCTCTCGGGCTTCATGTTTCCCGTGAGCAGCATGCCGCGGCTCTTCCAGTGGCTCACCCTCGTCAATCCGATGCGGCACTTCCTCGAGATCGTGCGGGGGCTCTTTCTCAAGGGCGTCGGGCTGCCGGCACTCTGGCCGCAGTACCTCACTCTGCTCGTCATGGGCGTCGTCGTGCTCTGGTATGCGGCGCGCCGCTTTCAGCGGGCGGCATGAGTCGCTCGCCCTTTCCGGAGGCTTCCATGCTATTCGGTCTCTGCCCGCACCGTCCCCTGCATCGCCTGCTCGTGGCCGTGCCGGCGCTATTCGGCCTTGTCACGATCCTGGCCGCCGGGCGCATCCTCCTCGGGCTCGGCACGGCGGATCACGTCGTCTTCTACCCGTTGCTGGCGTTCAATGGGCTGATGGGCGTCGTGTACATCGCCACCTCATTCGCCATCCGGAGTGATCCGGTCCGCGGCCGGCAGTTCGCCATCGGCGTCGCGGCGCTCAACCTCATCGTTCTGGGGACGATCGTCCTGCTCCGCAACGGGGGCCAGCCGATCGCGGCCGAGAGTGTCCAGGCGATGGTCTTGCGACTGGCGGTCTGGCTCACCATCGTGGGGGGACTCACGTGGCTCCTCCGCCCCGCGCGCCGAGCCGGAATTCCGGAGGTGCCCGCGGCGTAGGGACATCCGCCCCGGCATCGCCCGGCGGATGGCTCGCTTCTTTAGGTCCAGCGCAGTCGGCAATTCACACTGGCCCGGAAGTGCCCCTGCCACTGGCGCCAGGCCGCTCGGGAGGACAGAATCCGGTACGGCAACGCCCGCCGCCACCCCTCTCCAACCGGACTACCGCCGACGTGACTGCTTCGGACACCTCTGCCCGTGCCCTGCGCCGGGTCGTGACTCGCTGGGAGCTGGTCGGCATCTCCATCAACGACGTGATCGGCAGCGGCGTCTACCTCCTTCCCGCTGCCGCCGCGGCACTGCTCGGTCCGGCAAGTGTCTGGGCGGTCCTCCTCGCGGGCTTCGCAGTGTTCCTTCTCATCCTCTGCTTCGTGGAGGCCGCGAGTCACTTCGAGGAGCCGGGGAGCGGGTACGTGTATACCCGCGAGGCCTTCGGGCCGTTCATCGGGTTCGAAGTGGGATGGATGACGTGGCTCGCGCGCGTCGCCTCGGTCGCATCGCTTTCCAACGGCCTCGCGCAGGCCATGACCTTCATCTGGCCGGGGGCGGGAACCGGGCTCGCGCGGGTGCTCTGGGTCGTCCTGCCCCTCGCGCTCCTCACCTGGATCAACGTCGTCGGCGTCAAGCAGGGGGCGCGCGTCGCCGCCGGCTTCACCATTGCCAAGCTTCTTCCGCTCGTGGTGCTCATCGCGTTCGGCATCTTCGCGGTGGACTGGTCCCGCGTCTTCCCCGTGCCCGCGCCCGCCGTCGGCAACCTGGGTGAAGCGGCGCTGCTCCTGCTCTTTGCCTACGCCGGATTCGAGAACACCGCCGCGGCCGCCGGCGAGTTCAAGGACCCGCGCCGGGACGTGCCGTTCGCACTCGTGACGATGGCCATCGTCGTGACCGTGGTCTATACCCTGGTCCAGCTGGTGGCGCTCGGCACGCTCCCCGACCTGGCGTCCCGGACCGAGGGTGCTCCCCTCGCGGATGCGGCCGTCATCGTCCTCGGGGCCGGCGCGGGACTCATGATGACCGCCGGCGCAGCCATTTCGATCGGCGGCAACATCGGGAGCACGATGCTGGCGGGACCGCGGTATCTCTATGCGCTCGCCCGGGACGGCTTCGGGCCCCGTGCCCTGGCGAACATTCATCCCCGCTTTCACACGCCGGCGGTGGCGATCGTCGTGCAGGCGGTCGTGGCCGGGGCGCTCGCCCTCTCCGGGTCGTTCGTCCAGCTGGCCATGCTCTCGGTCATCGCGCGGATGTGCACCTACATCGGAACGGCCGCCGCCGTGCCCATCCTGCGCCGGAAGTATCCGGCCACGGAGCGCACGGTCGTCCTCCCTGGCGGCCCCCTCATCCCGATCCTCGCGCTCCTCATCTCGTTCGGCCTGCTGGCGAGTGCCACGCGCGACAACCTGGTGGCGGGCGCAGTGGCGCTGGTCGTCGGCGCGCTGCTCTACTTCTTCCGGGGCACGCCCGCGCCCGCGGAGTAAGCCTCCCGTCGCAATCCCGGGCGCAGGCGCGGCAGCACCGCGCCCGCGCCTCCTTCCCAGTCGGCTCCCCACAGGAAGATTCCCGCTGGCTTCATGGAAAGCTCATGCACCGGGCCCTATGGTGGGAGTCGTGGCTTCAGGAGGTGCATCGTGAGAGAGACAGGGATGGGCGGTCCGCTCTTCCGCGATCGGGGCGACGCGGGGCGGCAGCTTGCCGAGGCGCTCGCCTCGCGCCCGATGGAATCCCCGGTGGTCTTCGCCATCCCGAGGGGTGGAATCGTGGTCGCCGCCGAGTTGGCCCGGCGACTCGGCGCGGAACTGGATGTGGTCGTGGCCCGGAAACTCGGGGCCCCCTATCGGCCCGAGCTGGCCATCGGTGCGGTGACCGCCGAAGGCGATACCTACCTGAACAGCGAAGTCCTCCGGCAGCTCCAGGTGGACGACCGCTATCTGCAGCAGGTGGTGCGGTCGGAACGGGAGGAGGCGCACCGGCGCGAGCAGCGCTTCCGCGACGACCGGGAACCGGTCGACGTCCGGGGCCGGACCGCGATCCTCGTGGATGACGGCCTCGCGACCGGCGCCACCATGCGGGCGGCGGCCCGCTCGCTGCGGAGGCGGGGGCCGGGGCAGCTCATCATCGCCGTGCCCGTCGGGTCGCGCGAGGCGTGCCGCGACCTTCGCGGTGAGGCGGACGACGTGGTCTGCCTCGCGCAGCCCGAGCCCTTCTACGCCGTCGGGCTGCACTACGCCGATTTCGAGCAGGTGGGCGACGCGGAGGTCGTGCGAACCCTCGCGCAGCAGCATCTCACAAGGAGGTAAGCGATGTCAGCAGGGCGAATCTGCAGCCGCATCGTCGTGACGGCGACGCCGGCCGAGACCATACGCACGGCGGCCGCCCGGATGGCCGAGCACGATGCGGGAACGCTGGTGGTGGTGGATCCGGAAGGCACGCATGCAGCCGTTGGCATCCTCACGGACCGTGACATCACGATCCGTGGCGTGGCCACCGGGCTCAATCTCGACGGGACCCCGATCTCGCAGCTGATGACCACGCCGGTGCATAGCGTGAACGAGGCGACGCCGATCGAGCAGGCCCTCACGCGCATGGCGAACGCGGCGACCCGGCGCCTCGTGGTCACGGGAGACGAGGGCCGGCCAGTCGGCATCCTGAGCCTGGACGACGTGCTCGACCTGCTCGGCACGGAGCTCGAGTCGGTGGGCCGGCTGCTCGAGAAGCAGCAGCCCCACGTGCACCCGGAGCGGCCTGTGCTCGTGTAAAGGTCGTGATCTCCGGGTTGGGCCGCCCGGCCCGGGGAGGCTAGGCGTGCAGGATGAGATCGCCCAGGGAGTGTCCCTGGTGAAGGCGGGTCACGGCGTCTGCGAGGAGCGGCGCAATCGTGACCCGCTCGATCGTCAGGGCGGCCGGAAGCTCGGTGTCGATGGTGTCGGTCACGAGGAATCTGGCGATCGGGAGCGGCGCCAGGCGCTCGGCGACCGAACCTGCGAAGAGCCCGTGCGTCACCGCGACCGTCACCTCCGGCTCCGCGCCCGCCTCGAGCAGGGCGCCGA
>DASTYH010000293.1:0-2846 GCA_035765075.1 Gemmatimonadales bacterium | reverse complement strand
GATTCGGACGGGATCGATATCGCCGCCTCTTCGGAATGATCCGTATCGGCCGGCGCATGCGGGTGCAGGGCGATCGTCAGCTCGTCCGCGCGAGGAAGGTCACTCAGGTCGCGCAGCCCGAGGAGCTCGAGGAAGAGGGGGGTGGTGCCGTAGAGAAGCGGCCGGCCGAGCCCCTCGGCGCGACCGACCACCTCGATCAGTCCCCGCTCCTGGAGGGTCCGGAGGACCCCGCCAGCGGACACGCCGCGGATCTCCTCGATCTCCGCCCGGCCAACCGGCTGCCGGTAGGCGATCACGGCGAGCGTCTCGAGCGTGGCGGCGCTCAGGCGGGGCGTCCGGACCGAGAACTGTGCGCGCTCGATGGCGGCGGCGTGCACCGCGCGGGTGACGATCTGCCACCCTCCCGCGAGCTCGACCAGCTCCACCCCGTGCTGGTTGAAGTCGTAGTGCTCGCGGAGCTGATCCAGCGCCGTCCGGACGTCGGCGAGGGACGCCTCCGGCTCGAGGGTGGAGAGTTCCTCCGCGGCCAGGGGCCGCGAGGCGGAGAACAACGCCGCTTCAAGCAGCTGGGCGAGTGGTGTCACGGGCAATGACCATGGGCGCGAAGGGCGCCGGCTGAGAGACGCGCACCGAGCCGCGCCGGGCGAGCTCGAGGATGGCGAGAAGCGTCGAGAGGACGTCCACGATCGTGGGCGCGGGGCCGAGGGCGTCGAGCCAGCCGATCGCGTCGCGCTCGGCGAGGAGCGTCTCGAGGCGGAGCGTCGCCCCCTCCACGTCGAGCGGGCGGGCGACGACCTTGTGCAGGATGGGTGACGGGATCGCCGCGATGACCCGCTCCACGGCCTCGAGCAGCTGCAGGAGATCGAGGGTGAGCGGCGGGGGCGGCAGCGTGGGGGGCTCCGGCAGCCAGCCGCGGGCGTAGTTGAGCGCGCGCCGCTCCGCCGACCGGCCCATCCATACCGCGATCTCCTTCACCTGCTGGTACTCGAGGAGCCGGCGGACGAGCTCCGCGCGAGGATCCTCCCATCCCTCGTCATCGGCGTGGCGCGGCAGCAGCATCTGCGCCTTGAGGCGGACGAGGCGGCTCGCCATGTCGAGGTAGTCGGCCGCCTGGTTCAGTCCGAGCTGATGTACCGCCTTGAGGAACTGGTCGGCGATGCGGGCGATGGGAATGTCCGCGATCTCGATCTGCTCCTCGCGCAGAAGGTGCAGGAGGAGGTCGAGCGGCCCGGAGAAGAGGTCGAGCTGGACGACGAAGCCCGGCGTGGCCCCGAGCGCGATCGTCGGCGCCTCGGGGGCGCCGATCGGAGCGGACGCTGTCATCCGAAGATCCCGAGCCCGGTGCCGATCTGGTACGGCGCGATCATCCCCACGAGCAGCTCGAGACCCACGCGGGCCGGCGTGAGCAGGACGCCGAGCGCGCGCGGAAAGAAGAAGACGATCGCGAGGAGCGGAATGATCCCGAAGCGGTGGAGATTCCGGTACGCGGCGCCGATCCGGGCGGGCAGCAGGTGATAGAAGATGTGCGAGCCGTCGAGCGGCGGGATCGGGATCAGGTTGAAGAAGCAGAGCAGGACGTTGAGCCAGATGCTCCATGTGAGCATCCGCTGCGCCGTGTCGAGCACGCCCGCGGCGGACGGGATCGCCCCTGCCGCAAGTCCGAGCAGCACGAAGAGAAGCGCCGAGACGAGCGCGATCGCGAGGTTCGTCACCACGCCTGCGGCCGAGACGATGATGTCCCCGCGGCGATAATGCCGGTACTTGCGCGGCGTCACCGGGACCGGCTTGGCGCCGCCGAAGACGAACTTGCCGCCCGTCGTCCAGAAGAGAAAGCCGGGAAGAATGAGGCTCATCCAGGGATCGATGTGGGGAATCGGGTTGAGCGTCAGGCGCCCGAGCATGTAGGCGGTGTCATCGCCCTGCGAGAGAGCGGCGGCCCCGTGCGCGTACTCGTGGGCCACCATGGCAAATACGAGCATCGGGAGGGCGAGTACGAATTCACCGAGCTGTGCTTCCAGAGACAAATCCCATGAAGAGGCGCCGGAGTTTACACCCCCGGCACCCTCAAGTCAAAACTCACGGGTGCTTGACGTTAGCGCACTGCCTGGGTAGTATTCCCGGCTTCTCCGGCCCTGGGGCCGGAACCGGTCCGGCGCCCTCGGGGTCTCCTGGCCGGAATCACCGATGAACCACAGCAGGGGTTACCGTGCCGCGAATCAAGTCCGCCAAGAAGCGCATGCGCCAGGCCGCCGCCGCCACCGCGCGGAACCGCACCCAGCGCAGCCAGCTCCGCAGCGCCGTCAAGAAGGTCCGCAGCGCCGCTGCGGGTGAGGGCGCCGAGGCGTACGCCGCCGCCGTCAAGCTCCTCGACCGCGCAGGCCGGAAGAACCTGATCCACCGGAACACCGCGGCCCGCCAGAAGAGCCGGCTCGCCAAGCTGCTCAACAAGACCAAGTAGCACCCGGCTGACGCAACGGGGCTCCGAACTTCGGAGCCCCGTTCTGCATTTCCCCGCCCCGCTCCCCGCCGCGAGCCTCAGAGCGCCGCCAGCTCCGCGCCGCACCGCTCGCAGTACCACTCCGTCGGCCGGTTGAGCGTCCCGCAATCACCGCACTTGAGCGTTTTTCCCGTTGCCGATGGGGCCGATGGCGCCGATGGTGCCCGGCCGGCCGACGGCGCCGCGGGGGTGGGCGCCGCCGGGGGCGGCGCAACCGGCGGGGCCGGGGGCTCCGCCGGCGACCCGGTGGTGACCATCGGCGAGGACGCGTTCCGCTGCTTCTCCGCCGCGGCGGGCGAGAGCGACGCTGACTGATCCACCGCCACCGATTTCAGGAAATCGAGTTCGT
>DASTYH010000292.1:0-4089 GCA_035765075.1 Gemmatimonadales bacterium | reverse complement strand
GCCGTGCGAACTGCTCGATGTCCGCGCCCGCGATGAAGGTGTCCGGCTTCCCCGAGATGAGCACCACGCCGCGCACCATCCCGTCCTCGGCGAGGCGGGTGAGCAGCGTCGAGAACTCGTCGAGCACGGGCCCGGTGATCTTGTTGACCGGCTCGCCGGGAAGGTCGAATGTGACGACGGCGATTCCGTTGTCGTTCTCGACCGTGAACGCGGTCATGGGAATACCTTTCATCCTCAGCTCCGCTCCAGCACCATGGCGTATCCCATCCCGCCCTGCGCGCAGATGGAGACGAGGCCGAACTCCACGTCGCGGCGCTTCATCTCGTTGGCGAGCGTCGTGACGATGCGCGCCCCGGTCGCACCGAACGGATGGCCGATTGCGATGGAGCCGCCCATCACGTTCGTCCGGTCCCAGTCCACCTCCCCCACCGGACCCGGCAGGCCGAGTCGCTCCGCCCATTCCGCCGATCCCCAGGCCTGCACGTTGGACAGCACCTGGGCCGCGAACGCCTCGTGGATCTCGACGAGTCCGAGGTGCTCCCAGCCGATGCCCGCGCGACGGAGCGCCTCCGGCACCGCCAGCGCGGGGCCCATGAGAAGCTGCCACCCGGGATCCACCGCCGTCACCGCAAAGCTCCGGATGAAGGCGAGCGGCTCGTAGCCGAGCGCCGACGCCTTCTCCTCGGCCATGAGCAGCACGGCGGCGGCCCCATCGGTGAGCGGCGAGGAGTTCCCGGCGGTGACGCTGCCGTAGCGGCGATCGAAGACCGGCTTCAGCCGCCCGAGGATCTCGAGCGAGGTGTCAGTCCGGATTCCGTTGTCGGAGGTGGTGACCTCGTCGAGCTCCCTCCCCCCGAGCCACGGCACGATCTCCGCCGTCAGCCGACCGTCCGCCGTGGCGGCGGCCGCGCGCTGGTGGCTCATGAGGGCGAGCCGGTCCTGCGCCTCGCGGCTGATCCCGTTCTCCTTCGCCATCTTCTCCGCGGACTGACCCATGGACTCGCCGGTGGAGGGCTCGGCGATCGCGGGGCTGACCGGCACGAGATCCTTCGGGCGCGCGCGGCTGAAGGCGTGGAGGCGCTGGCCGAGCGACCGGGCGCGGCTGGCGTCGAGGAGGATCCGGCTGAAGCGGCGGGAGTGGAGGATCGGAATGTCGCTCAGCGATTCGACGCCACCCGCGATGCCGGCGTCGGCGTGCCCCAGCACGATCTGGGTGGCGAGATTCTCGATGGCCTGCGCGGCGGAGGCGCACGCGCGGTTGAGCGAATAGGCGGGAATGGTGCGCGGGAACTGCGGGAGGAGACTCACCTCGCGGGCCACGTTCGGCGTGAGCACCGATGCGATCACCTGGCCCATGATGATCTGGTCGATCTCGCGCCCGTCGATCTCCGCGCGGTAAACCAGCTCCTTCACCGCGTGGCGCGCGAGCGCCACGGCGGGGACGTCCCCGAAGGTCGTGCCGCTCCGGGCAAAGGGCGTGCGTACCCCGGCGACGACGGCGACTCGACGGCCGGCGGGAATTGTCAGCATCGCTGCTCCGATCGGGTCGCTCCTACCTTATATTCCGCGCCACCACGCTCGCGATGGCCCGCCAGCGGTTTCCCTCGACCGGTTCGAGCGCCTCGCGACCGTGCAGCACGCTGAGCGGCGCCACCAGCCTCGCGAGCTCGCCGGCGCGCAGCAGGTGGGCGGGATCGTCCGGCCCCCACCCCTGCGTGCGCTGCGCTTCGAGGAAGGTCTCCAGTATCAGCAGGCCGCCCGGCGCCACCGCGGCGCGCACACTGTCCATCCGGGATCGGTCAAGATAATTGAAGACGAGAACCGCATCAAAAACGCCGAAGTCCGGCCACGGGCGCTCCAGATCGACGACCCGGGTCCGCACCGCAACGCCCAGCGCGCGCGCCACCGTCGTCGCGGTCTCGAGGGCAGCCGAGTCGCGATCCACGAGGAGGACGTCGGCGCCGCGCGCCGCCGCCGCAATCGCATGTCGCCCTTCGCCGCCAGCCAGATCGAGCACCCGCATGCCGGGCTCGATGAGATGAGCGTGCCACGCGAACCAGGTGCTGGTTCCGGCGGTGGCGGGGGTGAGAGTCAGGGAAGTCGCTCCTCGCGGCGCGCCACCATCGAAGCCCTGGCGGGGGAACGCGCCGACCTGCTGGTGATCGGCGGCGGGATCACCGGAACGGGAATCGCCCGCGACGCCGCGATGCGCGGGCTGCGTACGGTGCTGGTCGAGCAGCGGGACCTCGCGTTCGGAACGAGCTCACGATCGAGCCGCCTGGTTCACGGTGGCCTCCGCTACCTCGAGCAGGGGCACCTCGGGCTCGTGCTCGAGGCGGTGCGCGAGCGGCAGGTCCTGCTGCGCATCGCGCCGCACATCGTCCGTCCGCTCGACTTCCTCTTTCCCATCCATCGCGGCGACCGCGTGCCGCTCTGGAAGCTCGCGGCCGGCATCGGACTCTACACCGTCTTTGCTCGATTCCGGAATGTGGGGCGGCACCGGGTCCTCGGCAAGCGAGGCGTGCTCGAGGCGGAGCCGATGCTGCGCGAGCGCGGGCTCACCGGCGGCGTCCTCTACACCGACGCCCAGTGTGACGATGCCCGGCTCGTCATCGCCACGGCGCGCTCGGCGCTCCAGCAGGGCGCCCGCATCGCCAACCACATGCGGGTCACCGGACTGATGCAGCGCGACGGGCGCATCGCCGGGGTGGAGGTCGAGGATCTCCTCGACGGGCGCCGGGGCACGATCGAGGCCTCGGTCGTGGTGAACGCCACCGGCCCGTGGACCGATCGGCTCCGCCGCCTCGAGGACCCGGCGGTGACGCCGCTCCTCCGCCCCACCCGCGGCGTCCACGTCATGGTGAACCGGGACCGGATCGGCCAGCGCCACGCCATCGCCTTTCTCAGCCCCATCGACGGCCGCGTGATGTTCGTCCTCCCCTGGGGCGACCTCGCCTACATCGGCACCACCGATACCGACGACCCGGTCATTCCCGACCAGGTGCGCGCCGACGGCGACGACCTGGTGTATCTCCTCCGCTCGGTCAACGCGCGGTTCCCCGGCGCGCATCTCACGGAGGAGGACGTCCGGGTGACCTGGGCCGGGCTCCGGCCGCTGCTCGCAGAGGGGGGGACCGCGGGCGCCTCCTCGGTCTCGCGCGAGCACGCGATCGTGATCGGACGATCGGGGATGGTGACGATCGCCGGGGGCAAGCTCACCACCTATCGGGCCATGGCGGCGGAGGTGGTGGATCGTGCGCTCGAGCGAATCGGGCGCCGCCTGCCGCGGCCGCCCACCGATACCGAAGCACTCCCCGGCGGTGAGACCGACGACTTCGAGCCCTTCCACCGGCGCGGCGCGGAGCTCGGACTCCCGGCCGCGGTCACGGAGCACGTCGTGCGTCACTACGGGACGGAGGCCGCCGGCATCTACAATCTCGGCGTCGCGAATCGCGGCCTCTTCGAGCGGCTCCACCCCGCCCATCCGGCCCTCGAGGCGGAGGTCGTGCACGCCGCCCGCCGGGAGCTCGCCGAAACGGTGGAGGACGTCCTCGTGCGGCGACTCCACCTGTATTTCGAGACCCGGGACCGCGGTGTGCGGGCCGCTCAGCGCGCGGCCGAGCTCCTCGGCGGCGAGCGCGGCTGGGAGCCGGAACGGGTGGCCCGGGAGGCGGAACGGTACCGCGCCTTCGTGGCGTCCGAGCCGCGCACCGTCTGAGCCGACAGCGGCCCCGCACGCCGATCCCGGGGGGTGCAATTCCGTTATCTTTCGGCCGCTGGGAGTGACCTGGACACCATCTTCGGGCAGGAGCAGTTCGTGGATCCGAACGTCTTCGAAACGGCCAACGCCGGTTTCGCGCAGGCGATGTACGAGGAGTTCCTCCGCAACCCCGAATCGGTGAGCGAGGGCTGGCGCCGACTCTTCGAGAGCGGCGTCGTGGGCGAGATGCCCCCGGCGCCCCCGCCATCGGGTAACGGGGGAGCCCGGGGCGCGCCCCAGGCCGCCCCGGTCGACGGGGCGCGCGCGCCCGCGGGCGAGCCGATCAAGGGACCGGCCGCGCGGCTCGTGCAGAACATGACCGAGAGTCT
>DASTYH010000291.1:0-8140 GCA_035765075.1 Gemmatimonadales bacterium | reverse complement strand
CCCGGAGCCAATGGCGGCACTCCCGGGGCCAAGGCCGGCGCCATGCCGAAGCCGCAGCTCCCCTGGGAGCGCGCCGCGCAGTCGGCCCCGCCGCCGTCCGACCGGGAGCCGGGCCGCGATCTCGTGGCGAAGGGCGCCGCGGCGCCGCAGGACGGCAACTCGTTCGCCCAGATCAAGGGCCGGGTGCACCGCCGGCTCCTCGAACGGCTCAACCTGTCGAACCTCGACAAGCTGACCCGGGAGCAGGTGACTGACGCAATCCGCAAGGTCACGCTCGACCTGCTGGCCCAGGAGTCGGTCCCGCTCAATTTCGAGGAGCGGGAAGAGCTGGTGAAGCAGGTCCTCGACGAGATCTTCGGCTTGGGCCCGATCCAGCCACTCATCGACGATCCCGAGGTCTCCGACGTCCTGGTCAACACCTGGAAGCAGGTCTTCATCGAGCGGCACGGGCGGCTGGAGCGGACCGACGTGCGCTTCCAGGACGACCGGCACCTCCTCCAGGTGATCGACCGGATCGTCTCGGCGGTGGGCCGCCGCATCGACGACAGCTCGCCGATGGTGGACGCCCGGCTTCCCGACGGCTCGCGCGTGAACGCCATCATCAAGCCGCTGGCGCTCGACGGGCCCCACCTCTCGATCCGGAAATTCAAGCGCGACGCGCTCTCGGGGGAGGACCTCCTCCGGACGGAGAGCCTCAACCCTGCGATGCTCGAGCTGCTGCAGGGCGTGGTCAAGGCGCGCCTCAACGTCCTGATCTCGGGCGGCACCGGGGCCGGCAAGACGACGCTCCTCAACATCCTCTCGTCGTACATCCCGCCCACCGAGCGGATCGTGACGATCGAGGACTCGGCGGAGCTCCAGCTCAAGCAGCCGCACGTGGTGCGGCTGGAGACGCGCCCCGCCAACATCGAGGGGATGGGGGAGGTGCCGCAGCGGCTCCTCCTCGTCAACTCGCTCCGCATGCGCCCCGACCGGATCATCATGGGCGAGTGCCGCGGCGCCGAGGCGGTGGACATGCTCCAGGCGATGAACACCGGCCACGACGGCTCGATCACCACGCTGCACGCCAACACCGCGCGCGACGCGCTGAGCCGCCTCGAGACGATGATCTCGATGGCGAGCCTCGACCTCCCCGAGAAGGCGATGCGCCAGCAGATCGCCAGCGCGATCAACGTGATCATCCAGGTGGCGCGCATGAGCGACGGCACCCGGAAGGTCACCTCCATCTCCGAGATCGTGGGCATGGAGGGGGACGTCATCACCATGCAGGACATCTTCGTCTACGAGCGGCAGGGCCTCGACGAGAACGAGAAGGTGCTGGGGCGCTTCAAGAGCACCGGCATCCGCCCGCGCTTCGCCGACCGGCTCAAGGCGTACGGGATCGACCTCTCGCAGCTCCTCTTCGCCAACGCCGACGGCCAGGCCGCCCGGCCGTGGGAGCGCCGCTAGGCGATGCCGATCTCGGTCTGGGCCACGGCCGCGCTCGCCTTCGTGGCGGTGGCGCTCGGCGCCGTCTCGATCTCGCTCGTCTTCGAGTGGCTCGGGGAGCGGCGGCGGCAGAAGGACATCCTCGGCCAGCTCCAGCGGTTCGAGCGCGGACTCACCCACGTCACCGACGAAGGGGGAATCCTCCGCCGGGCGGTGAACGAATCGCAGCTGATGCTGCGGCTCGCGGCGGCGTTCCCCACCCTCGCCGACCTGCAGCGGCTGATGCAGCAGGGCGACGTCCGGATGACCGTGAGCGGCTTCCTCACGCTCATGATCGGGCTCGCCGTGGCCTTCGGGCTCGGGGCCATGCTCATCACCGGGAGCGTCTTCGCCGGGCTCTTCTTTGCGGCGCTGGGCGCGTGGCTTCCGTACCTCTGGCTCAAGCGGCGCCGCTCGCGCCGGCTCTTCGCCTTCGAGGAAGGACTCCCGGAGGCGATCGACCTCCTGGGCCGCGCCATCCGCGCCGGCCATCCGCTCTCCTCGGGCCTCAAGATGGTGGCCGACGAGACGCAGGACCCGATCGCCATCGAGTTCCAGCGGACCTTCGAGGAGCACCGCTTCGGCGTTCCCTTCGACGACGCGATCCAGGACCTGGCGGACCGGGTGGACATCGTGGACGTGCGGATCCTCGTGACCGCGATCCTCATCCAGCGCGAGGTGGGCGGCAACCTGGCTGAGGTGCTCGACAACCTCGCCTCGGTGATCCGCGCCCGCTTCACCATCCGCCGCCAGCTCCGCGTCTACACGGCGCAGGGGCGGATGAGCGGCTACGTGCTGGCCGCGCTCCCGATCGTGGTGGGCTCGATCATCTACCTGCTGAATCCCGAATACGGGAGCCTGATGTTCACGCACGGCCTCGGGAGGATCTTCCTCGTGACGGCGGCGGTGATGCAGATCATCGGGTACCTCTGGATCCGCAAGATCATCAACATCGACATCTGAGGACCGCGGACCCGTGCTGATCGTCGCCCTCGTCCTGATCGCGCTCTGTGTCGGCGCCGCCGTGCTCTTCGTGATGGAGCTGGCGCCCTCGCGCTCGTCCGCGGTGGCGCGGCGGCTCGAGGAGGTGAAGGCGGGGGGAACGCTCGCGCCGCCCGACGTCATCCGGCGCCGGCGCCGCCAGGAGCAGGCGGAGCGGCTCACCGCCATCATCCAGGCGCTGGGCGAGAAGGTGGAGGTGGGCCACCGCGACACCAGCGCGCTCCGCCTCCGGCTCATCCAGGCGGGCTATCCCCAGGCGAGCGCCGTGCCGATCTACCTCGGCGCGCGCATCGGGCTGCCGCTCGCCATGGGCGGATCGCTCGTGCTCCTCCTTCCCGCCCTCGGGCAGTCGTGGGTGGCGTCGGTGCTCATGGGGGTCTGGGGCGCGCTCTTCGGCTACATCGCGCCGACGTTCATCATCCGGAGCCGGATCGCCCGGCGGCAGAAGCAGATGCAGAAGGCGCTCCCGGACGCGCTCGACCTCCTCGTGGTCTGCGTCGAGGCGGGGCTCGGCCTCAACCAGGCGATGGTGCGCGTGGCGGAGGAGATCGAGCGGGTGAGCCCGGTGCTGAGCGAGCAGATCGGCCTCGTGAACCTGGAGATCCGGGCCGGCACCCCGCGCGACGAGGCGTTCCGGAACCTGGGCCACCGCACCGGGGTGCAGGACATCAAGTCGCTCATGGCGATGCTGATCCAGACCGACCGGTTCGGCACGTCCATCGCCCAGGCGCTCCGGACCCACGCGGAGACGATGCGCACCAAGCGGCGGCAGCGGGCGGAGGAGGCGGCGGCGAAGACGACGATCAAGCTCGTCTTTCCGCTGGTGCTGTTCATCTTCCCGGCGCTCTTCGTGATCATCCTCGGGCCGGCGCTCATCCAGATCTTCGAGGCGCTCGGCAGCTTCCCGGGCGGATGAAGGTCGAGAACGTGACCCGCGGCTCGGCGCTCGGCGATCGGGTGGCGGTGGCGGACTCGTGGTGGAAGCGGCTGCGGGGACTGTCCGGATCGCGGCGGCTTGAGCCGGGCGAGGGGCTCCTCCTCGAGCCGTGCCGGGCGGTGCACATGTTCGGGATGCGCTATCCGATCGACGTGGCGTTCCTGGCGCGGGACGGCGCGGTGGTGGCGCTCTATCCGGCGCTCGCGCCGGGGGCGCGCACCCGCTATCACCGCGAGGCGCGGAGCGCCCTCGAGCTGCCGGCGGGGACCCTCGCCACGAGCGGGACCGTGCCCGGTGACCGCATCCTCTGCTCGGTTCAGGAGGCCTGATGACGTCCACCCAGCCGCTCGACCCCTTTGCCTCGGTGCAGGCCGTCCGGCCGCAGCCGCCGGCAACGGTCGAGGACACGGGGCTCCCCGGCGAGTTCATCGCCGACCTGCTGCTCAAGACCCTCTACGTCCAGGGCGCGCGCACCGGCCAGCAGCTGGTGGACGTCGTCAAGCTGCCGTTCCCCTTCGTGGACGGCCGGCTGCTCGACCTGCAGCAGCGGCGGCTCGTGGAAGTGCGCGGCACCACCGGCCACAGCCGGGCGGGCTACGTCTTCGACCTGACCGGCGCGGGACGCGACCGCGCGCGCGACGCGCTCACCTCGAGCCAGTACGTGGGCCCCGCCCCGGTGCCGCTCGCGCAGTACGGGCAGTGGACGATGCGGCAGTCCATCCGGAACGTGAAGGTGACGCGCGAGATGGTGGTCGAGGGCTTCCGCAACATGGTCCTCGATCCGAAGGTCTTCGAGATCATCGGTCCCGCCATCAACTCGGCCCGCTCGCTCTTCCTGTACGGCGGCCCGGGGAACGGCAAGACCTTCATCTCCGAGACGATCGCCGAGCTCCTGGGCGGCGCGCTCTACATCCCGTACGCCATCGAGGTGGACGGCCAGATCCTGGTCATGTACGACCCGGTGTACCACCACGAGGTTCCGGAGGAGGGACTCGAGGCGAACGAGTGGATCCGCGAATCGGAGCCGTTCGACCGCCGCTACGTGCGGGTCCGCCGGCCGGTGGTGATCACCGGCGGTGAGCTCACGCTCGACCAGCTCGACCTCCAGTACGACAGCTACGCCAAGATGTACCAGGCGCCGTTCCAGCTGAAGGCGAACGGCGGTGTCCTCATCATCGACGACTTCGGCCGCCAGCGGATCCCCTCGCGCGACCTCCTCAACCGCTGGATCGTCCCGCTCGAGAAGCGGATCGACTTCCTCACGCTGCACACCGGCGGAAAGTTCCCGGTCCCGTTCGATTGCCTCCTCATCCTCTCGACGAACCTGGCGCCGAAGGACCTGGTGGAAGAGGCGTTCATGCGCCGGATCCACTACAAGATCCACGTGCTCGGCCCGGAGCAGGACCAGTACATCGAGATCTTCCGGCGCTGCTCGGCGGAGCGGGGGATCCCGTTCGCCGAGTGGGCCATGCCGCAGATCTATCGCGACTTCTACGGCCGGATGGGCTTCGAGCCGCGCGCCTGTCACCCGCGCGACATCCTCGACCACTTCATCGACATCGCCACCTTCCTGCAGGTGGAGCCGGTGCTCACGCCCGAGCTGCTCGACCGCGCCTGCCGCTCGTACTTCCTCGACGAAACCTCGGAGCAGGTATGACCGATCCGCGCGACCCCGAGTCACGGTATTCCGCGTTCGAGGCGTCCATGCTCGAGCGGGTGGACGCGGTCGAGCAGGACAACCGCCGCCTCCGCCGCCTGAGCATCGCGCTCATCGCGCTCGTGGCGGTGCTCGCCGGGCTCGCGGTGGCGATCATGGTCGTGGCCGCGCAGTACGGGCTCCCCGGTACCACCGCCGACATCGTGGCGGCCCGCCAGCTCGTGATCCGCGACAGGACGGGGCTCCCCCGCGGAATCTGGGGCGTGGACGACTCCGGCGCGGTGCGGCTCCTCCTGCAGGACCAGCAGGGCCAGCCGCGGATCCGGCTGAGTCTCCTCGACGACGGCGCCGCCGGTGTGACCCTCATCGACTCGCTGGGACACAACCGGGCGGTGCTCGCGCTCCTTCCCGACCAGGCGGTCTCGGTGGCGCTCGCCGACGGCACGGGGAAGACCCGCTCGGTCTTCGGCCTCGCGCCGGACGGCCAGTCCACGCTCCTCTTTGCCGACCGGACGGGCGTGCCGCGCGCGAGCGTCGGAATCGATTCGCGCGGGGTGGGCAATCTCTTCGTCTCCGACCGGGGCCAGCCGCAGGCGGAGGACTTCGCCGAGGACGAGCCGGCTGTCGACAGCGCCGCCGAACGGCCGTAGCAGGCCCGGCCCGGCCGCCCGAGCCGCGGTGGCCGCCACCGGGCTCGCGGCGCTCGCCGGGATCGTCGCCGAGTTCCGCAGCCCGCTCAACGGCGATGCGGCGTACATGCTCGACGCGGCGCGGCGGATCCTCGGCGGCGAGCGCCTCTACACGGACCTGATCGACCTCAACCCCCCCTTCGTCTTCTGGCTCTCGGAGCCGGCGGTGCTCGCGTCCCGGCTCGGGCTCGATGCCGCCGATGCCTTCCGCGTGCTCGTCCTCGGGATCCTTGCGGGCATGCTGGCGCTCGCCTGGCCACTCACCCGCCAGGCGCCGGCCCTCCGGCTCGGCTTCGTGCTCTTTGCGCTCGCGCTCCCGCTCGGGCATTTCGGGGAGCGGGAGCACCTGATCTTCGGACTTATCCTCCCCTATGTGGCGCTGGCCGCCGTGCGGGCGGAGGGGGAGAACCCCTCCCGGCGCCTCGCCATCGCCGCGGGGATCGCCGCGGGCGTCGCCATGGCGATCAAGCCGCCGGCGGCACTCGCCCCGCTGCTCATCACCGCCTGGCCCGCGCTCCGGGAGCGGAGCTTCGGGCCGTTCCTCCGGCCGGAGCAGTGGTCCGCGCCGGCAACGCTCGCGGTGGCCCTCGGTCTCCTGCTCGCATTCGCGCCGGACTACCTCGACGCGGTACGGGCGTTCGGGCCGCTCTATGCCGAGTTTTCGCGGGGAACGCTGCGCCAGCTTCTCCTGCGCGACATCTATTCCCTCTCGGTATGGCTCGCGCTGGTCGTGACCATCGTCGGGATCGGGTCGGTGGCGCCGTGGCGGCGTGTCATGGTGCTCGCACTCGCCTCGGGCGGGTTCCTGGCGGCGGCGGCGGTTCAGGGGAAGGGATTCGGGTACCACTACTTCCCCGCGATGGGGTTCGCGGTCGTGACGCTCCTCGAGCTGCTGACGGCGCCGGCACCGGCGGGGGAGGGGCGGCGCGTGGCGGTGCGCCGGACGCTCGCGGCCACGGCACTCCTCCTCGTGCTGGTGCTGCCGGTGATCGTGGCGGCGGAGCGGCTCGCCGGGAAGGAGGGAAGCGACGTCCGCGAGCGCCGCGCCCTCTCGGGAGCGCTCGCGGATCTCGGCCCCGGGGCACCGGTGGCCATCATCTCGGTCCGGCTCGGCGATGCGTACCCGATCCTCCTCGACCGGAAATGGGAGCACGTCCTCTCGATGCCGCACGTCTGGTTCACCGGGCTCACGGACGGAGATGCCGAGCGTGCGCTCTGGCGGCGGGTCGGGACCGACATTGCGGCGGGGCGGCCGGCGGCCGTGGTGGTGCGCGCCCCGCGCGCCGCCGAGCGGACCCGCGGCGACCGGGAAGACAGCTATCTCACGTACCTCTGTGCCGATTCGGCGGGCCGCGCGGCGATGGCGGGATATGCGCGCGCCGCGCACGCCGGCGGCTACGACATCTATCGCCCCCAGCAGGAAGGAGTGCGCGCATGCGCGTCCTCGTAACCGGCGGCGCCGGGTTCATCGGCTCCCATCTCTCGGAGCGCCTGGTCCGCGACGGTCACGACGTGATCTGCGTGGACAACTTCTTCACCGGGAGCCGGGCCAACGTGGCGCACCTGCTCGACCGGCCGGGCTTCCGCCTCCTCGAGCACGACGTCTGCCTCCCGCTCTACGCCGACGTGGAGTGGATCTTCAACCTCGCCTGTCCCGCCTCGCCGATCCATTACCAGGTGGACCCGATCAAGACGGTCCAGACCAACGTGATGGGGATGCTCAATTCGCTGGAGAACGCGCGGCGCTTCGGCGCGCGCATCCTCCAGGCCTCCACTTCCGAGGTGTACGGCGATCCCGCGGTGCACCCGCAGCCCGAGGCGTACTGGGGAAACGTGAACCCCGTCGGCCCGCGCGCGTGCTACGACGAGGGGAAGCGCGTGGCAGAGACGCTGATGTCGGACTATCACCGGCAGGCCGGGGTGGACATCCGCATCGCGCGGATCTTCAACACCTACGGGCCCCGGATGGCGGAGAACGACGGGCGCGTGGTGTCGAACTTCATCCTCCAGGCGCTCCGCGGCGAGCCGCTCACCCTCTACGGGACCGGCCAGCAGACCCGCTCCTTCTGCTACGTGGACGACCTCGTCGAGGGGCTCATCCGGCTGATGCAGGCCGAGGGGATCCACGACCCGGTGAACCTGGGGAACCCGGGGGAGTACACGATGCTGGAGCTCGCGGAGACGATCGCCTGGCTCTGCGACACGAAGCCGGCACTCGTCTTCCGCCCCCTTCCCGAAGACGATCCCGCGCAGCGCCAGCCCGACATCACCCGCGCCGAGGAGCTGCTCGACTGGCGGCCGGCGGTGCAGCTGGAGGAGGGGCTGAGGCGGACGATCGAGGATTTCAGGGGGAGGCGGGGGTAGGGGGAGCGGCGGAAACGGCGGGAG
>DASTYH010000290.1:0-19494 GCA_035765075.1 Gemmatimonadales bacterium | reverse complement strand
CTTGCTTATATCACCGATAACGAGTTGGGCACCGGAGGCACCTACCCCGTGCCGGCCAATTGGCGGGACGATCTGGTGCGGCGGCTTGCGGGCGTGGACACGCTGATCCACGATGCGATGTACGTCGATCAGATGATCACGGCGCGCGCCGGCTGGGGCCATTCGACGCCGCGCGAGGCGGTGGACCTGGCAGCTGCGGCGGGCGTCCGGCGGCTCCTCCTCTTCCACTTCGAGCCGGAGCACGACGACGGCGCGATGGACCGCATCCTCGCCGATGCGCGCGCCTATGCGGCCCGGGTCGCGCCCGCGCTCGAGGTCGACGCCGCAACCGAAGGAATGACGTTCACTCTGTGATGGGAGCTGCCATGCGCCGCCTGTCCCTGTTCCTCCTCCTGCTCGCCGCGGTGCCGTCCGGGATCGCCGCGGCGCAGGGCGCGCGTCCGGTCGTGGCGGTGCTCCCGTTCGAGAACGGCGGATCGTACGGCCAGGACCGGGAGACCTTCGACGCGCTCCGGCTGGGCCTGCAGGCCCTCCTCGTGAGCGAGCTCGCGCGCCACTCCGGCGCCCGCCTCCTCGAGCCCGACGTCGTGCGCTCGAGGGGCGGACGCCCCGAGGGGACGCACGTGGTGGATGCCGCGACGGCGGCGGCCAGCGGCAAGGCGCTCGGGGCCACCCACGTCGTGCTCGGCGCCTTCACCGACCACTACGGCCGCTTCCGGGTGGACGCGCGGGTGGTGGACGTCGATGGTGGGCGGATCGTCAAGGTCGTCTCGAACGATCCGAAGCTCGTGGATCGGCGGGAGCTGTACGCCATGGTCCAGTCGCTGTCCGCGCGCGTCGCGGAAGTGCTGGGGCTGCCGGCCGTCTCGGCTTCATCCCGGTCCATTCCGAGCGAGGCGGTAACTGCGTTCAGTCGTGGCCTGCTGCTGCTGGAGCGCGGCCGGCCCGAGGATGCGGGCGCTGCCTTCCGCCAGGCGCTCGAGCTCGCCCCCGAGCTCACCGAAGCGCGCGCAGCGCTCGGCGGGAGTGGCGGCAGCTAGACCTGCGCCGACTTCCCTTCCGCGGCGGAGCGGTAGATCGCGTCGACGACCTTGTGGAGGGTGACCTGCTCCTGCAGTGACGGCGCCGTCGCTTCCCCGCGGACGATCGCCTCGAAGTGCGCCCACTCCGCCCGATAGGAAGCCGTGAACGGATTCTCCCTTCCCACGGCACCGGTGGGTGAGACGTCCACGGCGACACCGTTGAGTTCCTTCCAGACGACCAGCGGATTGATGGCGGCCGTCCCCTTGCTTCCGCGGAGGCCGACGCCGAAGCGCTCCCCTCCGCCGAAGTGCCGCCACGTGACATCGACGAAGATGGAAGCGCCGTTTTCGCACACGACGAAGGCGGAGCCCGATTCCTCGACCCCTCGCTCCTTCTTCCCTCCTCCGCTGAACGACGCCGTGACCCGCTCGGGGGTCGGATTCCCCGCGAGCCAGAGCGCCAGGTCGAGAACAGTAAGGCCGAGATCGAGCATGGCCCCTCCGCCGGAGAGCTCGCGCCGCTGGCGCCACCCCAGCTGGGCCCGGCTGGGTCGGAAGACATGCCAGCTGCCCCGCACACTGTCGATCTCGCCGAGCTCGCCGCTCTGGACGAAACTGCGGACGGTCTGGGCGTCGGGGCGGTACCGGTGGTTCATCCCCACGAGCACGGCCCGATCCCGCTTTTCGGCGGCGCGCACGACCTTCTGCGCACTCGCCGCCGTGAGCGCCAGCGGCTTCTCCACCAGCACGTGCAGGTCCGCCGAGAGCGCGGCGAGGATGTGGGACTCGTGGAGATGGTTCGGGGTGCAGAGCAGGAGCGCGTCAAGCTCCTCGTGCGCGAGCAGGTCCTCGATGTCGTCGTAGGCATCCTTGATCCCGAACCGGTCGGCGATCGCCCGCGCCTTCGGAAGATCGGTATCGCAGATCCCGCGGACCTGAATCGACTTCTGCCGGCGCAGCACGGGGAGGTGCGCAACCTGGACGATCGCCCCGCTGCCGATGATCCCGACTTTCAGCGGTTCCGCCACCGGGCCCTCCTCAGTAGAAGCGCTCGAGACGCGTGCCTGGGAAATATGCTGCGATGATCGCGTCGAACCGCTGTCCGCCCCGGGAGCGGCCAATGGCCCCCCACTGGCAGAAGCCGACGCCATGCCCGGCGCCCGACCCCTCGACGGCGAGGCTCCGGATCTCGTCGCCCCCCGAGGTGGCCGACAGCGAAAAGAGCGTGCTCCGGAGGATCTCGCCCGACGGGCTCCGCAGCGCCTGCCGGATGCGCGCGCTCTCGACCGATACCGTGCGATCCTGCAAGGTCACGAGCAGTCGGGCCACGCGTCCCGACGCCGTTCGCCCGGCCACCCTGACGTCGCGGACGAGCCGGACCTCTTCGGCGGGGGCTGCGCCGACCGCCGCAAGCCCCTGTCGCAGGGCGGCCCTGAGCTCCCGCCCGGTCCATTCCTCGCGCCACCGGTACCGCGGGGACTCGGCGCAATACGCCGTGCCGCGCTGGTCGGTGTCGGGAACCGATCGGAGGTACGGCCGCCCGGCGCCGCGAAAGACCTCCGTGCCCAGCTCGGTCCGCCCGCCACAGGTCGAGAAGAAGAACGCGTCGATGGGCGCCCCTCCCCAGGTGACGACGGCGCCGCGCGTCGCGTTGACCGCCTCACGAGCCGGATCGTTCTCGCCGGCGACGCCGAGATAGACCTGGTCCGCCACGGTCGCGTAATAGTCGAATCCTGCCGTGCGCCAGCGATTCCGGTTGCGGAGCGCGTAGGTGCGTGACACGATCGCCTGGGCCCGGAGCGCCTCCCGGTCCCCCTCCGGTCGCCGTCCCATTTCCGCACCCACGACGCCCGCGAGATACGCCTCGAGGTCCACCCGGTTCACGACGGTGAGGCCGGTGCGATCGCGAAAGAGGATGAGTGCCCCGCGATAATCGCGCCCGCCGGCGCGGACGAGTCCATTCCCTGCGCGGGGCGCGAGTCGGAGCTGCCGGTCGCTGAAGCGGCCCCGCGCCCCGCGAAGTACGACGCCCGAGCCCCCCGGCGTGGCCTCCCAGGCCTCGCCGGCCGGGATCACGCCGAGGAAGCCTCCTTCCGCGCCCGCCACGACCAGCTCGTCCCCACCACCGACTGCCGCGCTCGAGGCGCCGACGAGGAGGCCGGCGCGGATCTCGGGCGCCGCGCCGGAGACGCGGGCCGGGACGGGCGGCACCGTATCACGGCGCGCTGTATCGGCGGGCGGCCGGGGAACGGGCGCGACGACATCGGGAACGGAATCGCGAGGTGCCGGGGGTGCCGGCTCGCTCGGAGCCGGTCGGGCCACCACCGGTGGGGTTTCCGGCTCCGGGGGGCCCGCCGGGGCGCAGCTGCCGAGCGCCAGGAGGAAGGCGGCGGCAATGCCGCGCGCCAGCCGCCGATCAGTTGCGGTAGTTGCCAAACCTGAGCTCGATGCCGAAGTCCTCCCCGCGGAGCGCGGCCATGACGGCCTGGAGCTCGTCGCGAGACGGGCTCGTCACCCGCAGCTCATCGCCCTGAATGCTCGCCTGGACCTTCCTGAAGCCGCCGTCGCGAATGGCCTTCTGGATCCGCTTGGCGATGTCCTGCGGGATGCCCTGCGTGAGTGAGGCGGTGCGGCGAACCGATTGGCCGGTGGCGGGCTCGACGTCGCCGAGCTTGAGATTCTTCACTGGCACGCCCCGCTTGATGAGCTTCGACTGCAGGACGTCCACCAGGGAATCCATGCGGAACGCGTCGTCCGCGGCCAGCCGGATTTCGGCCTTGGCCCGGTCGAACTCGATCGTGCAGTGGGACCCCTTGAAGTCATAGCGCTGCGCGATCTCCTTGAGCGCCTGATTGACGGCGTTGTCCACTTCCTGGAGATCGGCGCCGGTGGAGATGTCGAACGACGGATTGGCGGCCATCGGAGGCGACGGCTAGGCGAGGAAACTCTCGAGCGCGCGTGCCCGGCTCACGTGCCGAAGGCGACTCAGGGCCTTTTCCTTGATCTGGCGGACCCGCTCGCGGGTGATTCCCAGGAGGCTGCCGATCTCCTCGAGCGTCATCGGCTCCGGACCGTCGAGGCCGAAGTAGAGGCGGAGGATCTTCGCCTCCCGCTCCTTGAGGGTCGCCAGCACCTCCTCGATGGACTCGGTCAGCGCATGCTCGAACGTCTCGGAATCGGGTCCCGGATTCTGGGTGTCGGGGAGATAGTCGAGGAGCTTGTTGTCCTCCCCCGGCGTGAGCGGCGCATCGAGGGAGAGATGGTTCTGGGAGATGGAGAGCGTCTTCTGGACCTCCTCCATCGAGATGTCCATGCCCTCGGCGATCTCCGAGGGTGTCGGCTCCCGGCCGAGCTCCTGCAGGAGCGCGGACGAGCGCTTGCCGATCCGGTGCAGCGTGCCGGCCCGGTTGAGTGGCACGCGTACGATCCGGCTCTGCTCCGCCAGCGCCTGCAGGATGGCCTGCCGGATCCACCAGACGGCGTACGAGATGAACTTGATGCCTTTCGTCTCGTCGAACTTGTGGGCGGCGCGAATGAGGCCGAGGTTCCCCTCGTTGATCAGGTCGGCGAGGGACACGCCCTGGTTCTGGTACTTCTTGGCCACCGAAACGACGAACCGGAGGTTGCTGCGGACGAGCTTGTCCAGCGCTTCCTCATCCCCGGTCCGGATGAGCTGCGCCAGGCGCACTTCCTCCTCCTGGGGAATCAGCGGGTACCGACTGATCTCCCGGAGATACTGGTCCAGGGATCCCTCGTCGAACGAGGGACCCCGCCTGCCGGACGTGACCTGCATAGGGCGCATTCGAATCCAACCTCGTCACAAGTGACGCGACGCTTTCGAGCGCGCCGCAACCACGTCTCGCCGAACCTTAGCGTTTGTACCGAACCCGCGCAACCACTCCGGCCTCAATCGTAGTTGTCGATTTGCGCCCGCTGCAGCCGGCCGGAGTAATCGACGTAGCACACCTTGGTCTCGGAATAGAACTCGTAGACCTCCCAGCCCCCTTCCCGATGCCCATTGCCCGTCGCCTTCACCCCGCCGAAGGGGAGATGCGCCTCGGCCCCGATCGTCGGGGCGTTGACGTAGGTGATGCCGTTGTCGAGCTCCTGCATCGCCAGGAAGGCGCGGTCGGTATTGCTCGTGTAGATAGAGCTGGAGAGCCCGTAGCGGACGTCGTTGTTCACGCGTACCGCGTCGTCGAGGGAGCTCACCCGGATGACGCTGAGCACCGGACCGAAGATCTCCTCCTGCTCGAGGCGGCTGCCGGGCTTCACCCCGGCAAAGACCGTCGGCCGGTAGAAGAAGCCGTTGCCGAGCCGCGCGCCGCCGGGGCGCTTCCCGCCGCAGGCCAGGTCGGCGCCTTCCGCCTGGCCGATTTCCACGTACTCCTCGACCTTCCGGCGCGCGGCCTCGTGGATCAGCGGGCCCACGTCGGTCCGCTGCTCGCGACCATCCCCGAGCCGCAACCCCTCGGCCGCATCCACCACGCGGGCGAGGAAGCGGTCGTGGATCTTCCGGTGCAGGATGAGGCGGCTGGTGGCGGTGCACCGCTGGCCCGTCGTGCCGAAGGCGCCCCAGAGCACGCCTTCGAGCGCCAGGTCGAGGTCGGCGTCGTCCATCACGATCATCGCGTTCTTCCCGCCCATCTCGAGCGACAGCCGCTTGTGCATCCGTCCGCAGGTCTCGCCGATCGTCGAGCCGGTGGCCGTGGAACCGGTGAACGAGATGACGGGGACGCGCGGGTGCTCGACGAGCGCCTTCCCCACCGTCTCCCCCCTCCCGTGCACCAGCTGGATGACCTCGGGCGGCAGTCCCGCCTCGAGCAGGATCTCCACGAGCAGGTGCGTCGTATGGGGGACGTCTTCCGACGGCTTGATGATCACGGCATTTCCGCAGAGAAGCGCGGGGAACATCTTCCAGGTCGGTATCGCCAGCGGGAAGTTGAACGGGGTAATGAGGCCGGCCACGCCGATCGGGCGCCGATAGGTCATCGCCCACTTCTGCCGGAGCTCGCTCGGCACGACGTGGCCGAAGAGGCGCCGGCCCTCGGTCGCGGCGTAGTACGCGGTGTCGATGCCCTCCTGCACGTCGCCCCGCGTTTCGGCGAGCACCTTCCCCATCTCACGGGTCATGGCGTCGGCGATCTTTTCCTTGCGCGCCACGAGGAGATCACCGACCCGGCGCAGCACGTCACCCCGCGCCGGCGCCGGCGTGCGGCGCCAGAGCTCGAACCCGCGCCACGCGCTCCTGACGGCCGCTTCGATGTCGGCAGGGCTCGAGTCGGGAAAGCGCCCGATCAGGTCGGTCGTGTCCGCCGGATTGCGGTTCTCGAAGTACGCGCCGTTCTTCGGCTCGGTCCATGCGCCCGCGATGAAGTTCCTGAACGTCTTTGCCATTGCATCCGTGGTTCGGGTACGGAACCGCCGCGCTAGCCGCACATCCATGGGAGCATCTCCCGCGCGTACCCGATGCGGGGGAGCACTACCATTGCCGCCAGCCCGAGGCCCCAGAGGAGAGTGAGCGTCGAAGCGGTATGCGCGAGCCCCTGCCGATGACGCCAGCTGCCCGCCATGGCCCAGAGGCTCGTGAAGAGGAGGACGCCGATCGCGCCGCCGTAGAGGAGGAGGCCGAGGCCGCAGCGATGCGCATACGGCCAGAGGGGAAGGGCCACGCCCAGCGCCACGGCGAGCAGCGTGCGGAGCCAGGTGCCCGCTCGGTCGCGCCCACGAACGACCGGCGGGCCGGCAGGACCGACGGGAGTCCCGGGCGCAGGCGCCACGCCGGGTACCCGCGCGGGGGGACCCCCTGGAGGCGTACGCTCGATTGCCTTGTCGATCTCCGCCAGCTCGCGATCCCAGTCCCTTGGCCGCTCGCTCATGGATTCTCCCGGCTGAGTCCGTACCGCTCGATCTTCTTGTAGAGGTTCGAACGGGGCATCTTGAGCGCCCGCGCCGTCTCGGAGACGTTCCAGTCGTGCTCCCGGAGCTTCATCGAGAGAAAATTGCGCTCGGCGTCCTGCTTGAAGCTCTCGAAGGTGTGCGCGCCGCCCTCGGCGGATGCGGGAAGCGGCGGTGCGCCGTCCGCGGGCGGGAGGAGCGCATCAATGTCGGCCGCCGTCACCACCTTGCCCGGCGAGAGGATGAGCGCCCGCTCGACCGCATTCCGAAGCTCGCGGATGTTCCCCGGCCACGACCGCTGCTGGAACCGGCGAATGGCATCGTCGCCAAACCGCTTTCCTGGCACCCCGATCCCGGCGGCGATCTGCTCGGTGAAGTGAGCGACGAGCTCCGGAATGTCCTCCAGCCGTTCCCGGAGCGGCGGCACGTTGATCTCCACGACGTTGAGCCGGTAGAGCAGATCCTCCCGGAATCGTCCCTCGGCGATCTCGAGTCCCAGGTCCTTGTTGGTTGCGGCCAGGACCCGCACGTCCACTTCGATGGACTTGGATCCGCCGATCCGGGTGACGACGCCCTCCTGCAGCACGCGGAGCAGCTTGGCCTGCGCCGGCAGCGCCATGTCCCCCACCTCATCGAGGAAGAGGGTCCCGCCGTCCGCCTGCTCGAACTTCCCCGTCCGATCGGCAAAGGCGCCGGTGAACGAGCCCTTCATGTGCCCGAAGAGCTCGCTCTCGATGAGCTCCGAGGGGATGGCGGCGCAGTTCACCTCGACGAACGCCTCGTCCCTGCGGCTCGAGGCGGCGTGCAGCGCGCGAGCCACGAGCTCCTTCCCCGTTCCATTCTCCCCGGTGATGAGCACCCGGGCGTTGGTGGGGGCGACCTTGGCGATCAGCTCGCGGGTCGCCTGGAGCGGCGCGCTCGTGCCGACCATCGCATGGCGCCGGCTCACCACGTCGCGGAGCCGGTGGTTCTCCCCGACCAGCTCCGAGCGATCGATGGCGTTGCGGACGGTCACGAGGAGGCGATCGGCGTCGAGCGGCTTCTCGAGGAAGTCGAATGCCCCCCGCTGCGTCGCCTCGACCGCGGTCGCGATGGTCCCGTGCCCCGAGATCATGACCACCACCGCATCGGGGTCGAGCGATCTGAGCCGGCTCAGCGTCTCCAACCCGTCGAGCCCCGCCATCTTCACGTCGAGGAAGATGACGTGGGGACGGAACTCGGGATACAGCGTGATCGCCTCGCCGCCCGAGCCGGCGCCGCGGACTTCCATTCCCTCGTACTCGAGTACCTGCTTCACGGCCTGGCGAATGCCGGGCTCGTCGTCGACGATCAGGATCCGGTGACTCATGGCACGCTGCGGTAAAGAGTGACGCCGTTCGGACGCACCCGCACCCGGGCAACGCCCTCGGGGATCACGAGCGGGACGGCACGCCGACCGGTATCGCCCATGGCGCGGCCGAGCAGGCGGGGCACGGCATCCCGGGGGAGCGGAATGTCGCGGAACTGCAGCCGGCGCACCTCCCACTCCCCCCGCCCCGGCTCCACGACCCGGATCGGTCCGTCGGCGCTGATGGGCTCACGCTCCCGGACCGCCGAGGCAAAGGGCCCCAGCACGCCGGCCGGGAGCCGCTCGGTTCGGATCGTGGCGGAGACCCCGACCCGATTCTCGTCGAGCCGGACCGACATCGAATCGAAGATGTCCCGCGCGTACGGCTCGAGCCCGCGGCGAAAGAGCGACGCCGCTTCGGATGCCGTGAGCACGACCGAGTCGGCGCCCCCCGCCAGCGATGCCACCTTCCGGTCGGCGCTCGCCAGCGCTTCCGCGGAAGGCGTTCCCGTTTCGGCGGCGACTGCCGGCTTTCCCGTTCCTTCGCGCCAGGCGGCCTCGGCCATCGAGATGAGCCGATCGCGGTAGAGCCACCCGAGCAGAAGCAGCACGACCAGCACGGCAAAGCCAAGCAGCCGGAACGGCGCCGTGAGACAGCCCATCACCGCCCCAGCGCCAGGGAAAGTCGCGGCGTGTACTCGGGGCCGTTCGCCGTGAGCCGACTCTCGAACAGCACCACCGAATCCGCCAGGAACGACTCACCCGCCGCGGTAATGCCGGCGTTCTCGATGGCGCCATGCGGAAGCCGCTGGCCCTCCCGGACACGCCCGAGTGTCACGTGCGGCCGGAAGGGCACGCCCTCGGGCGGAAAGCCGATCCCCTCGGCAAACCGTTCGACGCGATCCTTGAGCAACTCGAGTGACGCGGGCGCGTCGACCCCGAGCCACACGATCCGCGGGCGGCGGAACGTGGGAAAGGCCCCCAGCGATTCAAGCCGGAGGAGAATCGGGGCGGTCCCGGCCGCCGCGCCCTGCACCGCCTCGGCGATGACCTCGAGCCGCTCGGGAGAGACCTCGCCGAAGAACTTGAGGGTGATGTGCGCGAGGTCGTCCCGCACCCAGCGAACGGGCCACCCCGAGGCGCGCGCGGCCGCGAGCACGGCGGCAAATTCGCTCCGTCCGGGCTCCGGAATCGGCAGGGCCGCGAACAGCCGCATCAGGCGGGATCGTCCAGCACGAGGAGCGAGCCACGGCGATAGCCCCGGGGATCGAGCGCCACCGACTCGAAGCCGAGTCCGGCAAAGAACGATGCCACTTCCTCCCACCGGGCCTCGACGTGCCCGAGCTCCGCGGGCGCCGTCTCGATCCGGGCCGTGGCGCCGAGATGCCGGACCCGGAGATCGCCCCGCAGGCCGAGACGCCGAAGGAAGGTCTCCCCCTGCTCCACCTGCGCCAGCCGTTCCGGGGTGATCGCGAGACCGTAGCGGACCCGGCTCGACAGACAGGGGGCGGCAGGGGCATCCCAGTTGTCGATGCCGAGCGCCCTCGCGGCGGCGCGGACCTCATCCTTGGTCCATCCGCCTTCCGCGAGGGGGGAGCGGATCCCCGCCTCGCCCGCCGCGCGAAGTCCGGGACGGTGTTCGCCCAGGTCATCGGCGTTGGTGCCGTCGATGACCGTCTCGAAGCCTCGCTCGCGCGCTACACCGCCGAGCCGGTCCCAGAGCTCCGATTTGCAGAAGTAGCAGCGGTCGGTGGGATTCGCCGCATAATGCGGGTCGTCGAGCTCGCGCGTCGGCACCTCGAGCAGCGGCACGTCGAAGCGCGCCGCGAGCGCCAGTGCGCGCGCGTGCTGCTCGGCCGGATATGACGCACTCGTTCCGATCACCGCGAGGAAATCGTCGCGCCCGAGCGCGCGCCGACCACAGACGGCAAGGAACGCCGAGTCGACGCCGCCGGAATAGCCGAGCACCACCCGTCCGAGTCGGCCGAGTGCCGCTTCCAGATCACCGGTCGTTCGCATGGGTGGAAGGTAACGGCGGCCCGACGGAGGTGAAGGGGTTAGAATCCGGCATGTCCCGCCCACCGCGCGACCTCGATTTGGCCGATCGATCCCGCCGGCTCCAGCTGCTCGTCTCGCTCGCCGGGCCCCTCGCGATCCTGGCGCTGGCGCTCGGCTTTCTTCTCGTGGGGCCAGGTCTCCTGCTGCTGCTCTTCCCGCTCCTCGGTGTCGGCGCCGCGCTCGTCCTCCGGGAGATCATCTGGCACTTCATGGAACGCGCGGGACGGCTCGTCGTCGGCACCCTCCACGGCATCGGAAGCGTCGGCTATGCGGCGACGTTCTCGGCGGAGGAATCGCTCGTGGCGCGCGGCCGGTACGAGGAGGCCGCCGCCGCCTACCGCGCACACCTGTCCGGGCAGCCCCTGGACGTGAGCGCCCTTCTCCGGCTCGCCGACCTGCTGGAGCGGCACCTTGGCGACGCGGCCGAAGCGGAACGCCTCTACCTCGAGGTCCGCCGCATCACTCCCGCTCCCGATCGTGTCGGCAACCGGTTGATCGATCTCTATCGCCGGACCGGCAACCGGGGCCGTCTCATGGCCGAGCTCGCACGCTTCGCGTCAGCTCATGCGGGCCGCACGTCCGGCACGGCGGCACGCAAGGAATTGCAGTCCATGAAGGAGAGCGATCGACAGCCGCCCGCTTGACGCGTCCCGGCGCGCTCCGTAGCGTGAAGCACGACTTCTCACCCTACCGCAGGCCAGCACCACCATCGCAGGCCCGCACCTCCAGAGCAGGAGTTCCGATGCGGTTCCTCTCCCGGTCTACCGTGCTCGCGCTCGCGGGAGCGCTCTTCCTTGCAGCGTGCAGCGACTCGAACCACCCGGCGGCGCCCGGGGCACTCTCAACCGCACCCGGCGACGCGTCGGCGGCGGACGACGCGCGCTACATCGTGGTGTTCAACGACCAGGCGACCGACGTCCCGGGCCTTGCGCGCCGGCTGACGTCGGAGGCGCGGGGGACGCTCCACTTCACCTACGAACACGCGATCCGCGGCTTTGCCGCGTCGCTTCCCGCGTCGGCGCTCGACGGGCTCCGGCGGAATCCGAATGTCGCGTACATCGAGCCGGACGCCGAAGTCCAGCTCTTCGACACCCAGAACAACCCGCCGAGCTGGGGCCTCGACCGGATCGACCAGGCTGACCTCCCGTTGAGCGGTTCGTACACGTACGCCAACACCGGCGCCGGGGTGAACGTGTACATCCTCGACACCGGCATCCGGCTCTCGCACACCGATTTCGGAGGGCGCGCGCAGTACGTGCCGAACGGCGCCAATGGCGACTTCGTGGGCGACGGCCAGGGCAACGCGGCGGATTGCCACGGACACGGCACCCACGTGGCCGGCACGGCTGCCGGGACGAGCTACGGTGTGGCCAAGGGCGCGAGCCTCTGGGCGGCCCGCGTCGTCAACTGCCAGGGAAGCGGCAACGTGTCCATGGCGATCGCCGCGGTGAACTGGGTGACCGCCAACGGGATCAGGCCGGCCGTGGTCAACATGAGCCTCGGCTACGGGGACGTGCAGTCGCTCCGGGACGCGGTGGAGAATTCCGTGGCGGCCGGGGTCGTCTACGCCGTGGCCGCCGGAAACGGCAACTTCTTCGGTACGCCCCAGAACGCCTGCCTGCAGAGCCCCGCGGGCGCGCCCAATGCCCTGACCGTCGGCGCCACCGGCAGCAACGATACGGAGGCGAGCTTCTCGAACTACGGGACCTGCGTGGACCTCCTGGCGCCGGGCGTCTCGATCGTCTCCGACTGGTACACCTCAAACACCGCGACCAACTCGATCAGCGGAACCTCGATGGCCACCCCGCACGTGGCGGGGGCGGCGGCGCTCTACCTTGCCGCCAACCCGGGCTCGACGCCCTCCCAGCTCATGACGGCGCTCAAGTCGAACGCCATCGCCAACACGATCACGCTTCACAGCCGGAGCGCGACCAACGGCACGCCGAACCGATTCCTCAACGTGTCGTTCATCGGCGGAGGCGTGCCCCCGGCCAACCAGCCGCCGACGGCCAACTTCTCGTTCAGCTGCACCGGCCTCACCTGCACCTTTACCGATGCCAGCACCGACGCCGACGGCACGATCGCGTCGCGCTCGTGGAATTTCGGCGACGGCGCAGGGTCGACGGCGACCAATCCCTCGCACACCTACGCCGCGGCGGGCACTTTCAACGTGACGCTCTCGGTGACCGACGACGACGGCGCGGGGGACAGCGAGGTGAAGCCGGTGACCGTCACGAGCGGGGGTGGCAGTGGAATCACCCTGACCGTCACGGGGCAGAAGGTGAAGGGCTCGAGAACCGCGACCCTTTCCTGGTCGGGCGCTGGGGGAACCAGCGTGGACATCTACCGGAACAACGCGTTCCTGACCGCGACGAACAACGACGGGAGCCACGTCGACTCCGCCGGGAAGGGCGGCTCGCTCACCTACCGCGTGTGCGAGACGGGCACCCAGATCTGTTCGAACAGCGCGACCGTCTTCTAACGGTCGCGTGGACGACGCCTATCTCGAAGTCGCCGGCCTCCGGATCCCGCGCTCGGAGCTTCTCTACCGGGCATCGCGGTCCGGGGGGCCCGGCGGCCAGCACGTGAATACCAGCTCGACCCGCATCGAAGTGGTGTGGGACATCGCGGCATCCCCCTCGATCGACGACTCCAGCCGGGCGCGCCTTCTCCGGGCGCTCGCCACCCGCCTCGACCGCGAGGGCCGGCTCCGCCTCGTGTCCGGCGCAACGCGGAGTCAGTTGCAGAACCGCGAGACGGTCACCGCGCGTCTGGCGGCGGTGGTAGAAAAGGCGCTTCACGTGCCGACACCGCGCCGCCGGACGAAGCCATCCCGCGCCGCGAAGGCGGCGCGCCTCGAGGCCAAGCGGAAGCGCAGTGGCCTCAAGGAGTCGCGGCGGCCGGTCCGGGGCGACGACTGACCTGTTGACGGTCGTTCCACATGGAACTATCTTTGGTTCCATGAGGAACGCCTTGGAGACCGTATGACCGGAACCCCGCAGGCCGTCGCCCGCCTCATGGGCGGCCCCCGCGTGCTGGGGAAGCGCATTCGCACCGTGGGCGAGCTGCGGCGCGCCGTCGAGGCCGGCCTCCCGGTGGGAGCGCTCGACGCCGTGGTGGGCCACGTGGCGGGAGACCGGTTCAGCGCCGCCGCCCTCAAGTACTCGATCGTTCCCAAGACCACCCTGCACCGCCGCCAGCGGCTCACCGCGGAGGAGAGCGAGCGCCTCGAGCGGCTCGCCCGCATGGCGGCGCTGGCGGAACAGGTCTGGGAGGACGAGGCGCGGGCGCAGGAGTTCCTCATCAGCCCCCAGCCACAGCTCGACGGTGAGCGGCCGGTGGACCTCGCCCGCAGCGACCTCGGCACGCGGGAGGTCGAAGAGCTCCTGTTCCGCCTGGAATACGCCCTTCCGTCCTGATGCGGGCGTGGCGCATTTCCAAGACCCGGCACCCGCCGTACGACGGAACCGGGGCGCGGCTCCGCGGCGCGCGGTGGAACTCGCCGGGGCGGGCCGTCATCTACGCGGCCGACAGCTACGCCGGCTCCATCCTCGAAGTGCTGGCGCACGCCCTCCGGCCCCGCACGCTTCCGGGCGCCCATCACGCCGTCACGATCGACATTCCCGACGCGCTCGTCGAGGAGCTCGAGCCACGCGCGCTTCCCGGCTGGGACACGAGAGGCTCGCCGGAGGCGCTCGCCTTCGGTGATCGCTGGCTCGCGGAGCGGCGGAGCGCCGTCCTCGTCGTGCCCGCCCTGCCCTGCCGCCCGGTGGGCCGGAATGTCCTGATCGACCCGACGCACCCCGACGCCGCGCAGATCGCCGTCTCCGAGCCGTTCCCCGTGCCCTGGGACGAACGGCTCTTCTGATTGCGAGGGTCCACCGGCCTGTGGACACTCTCACCCCGCATTCACGATTCCGTCATGTCGGGCGCCTCACCTTCAACCTGAGAGAGACTCACACACATCGCGGCATGCCGCGAAGCAGCTCGACTGACGACACCTCGGCACGAGTGGGCGAGGTCTTCCGTGTTCCGGCCTGGCGGAGCCAGCGTCTCCCCAATCCCCATCTTCCGCGATGCGGCGTTATGCCGCCGCCGGCGTCTGCCTGCGGTCCAGCGATCGATACTGGATCGCCTCGGCCACGTGCGCCGGCTGAAGCTCGCCGCTCCCGGCGAGATCGGCGATGGTCCGCGCGATCTTGAGTACGCGATGGTACGCCCGCGCGGAAAGGCCGAGCCGCTGGATTGCCGTCCGGAGGAGGTCTTCGACCGGATCCGAGATCCGGCAGACGGCCCGGAGGTCCCTGGGCGACATGTGTGCGTTGGCATGGATGCCCGGCCGGTCCCGGAATCGGACGCGCTGGATCTCCCTGGCCGCTTCCACTCGCTCCCGGATCGCCGCGCTCGGTTCGTCGGCGTGCTCGCCGGCGAGGTCTCGATACGCGACGGCCGGCACCTGCAGGTGGATGTCGATCCGGTCGAGGAGGGGACCGGACACGCGGGAGAGGTACCGCTCGACCGTGGACGCGTCGCAGCGGCAGCGGTGTCCGGGATCCCCGTGGTACCCGCAGGGGCAGGGATTCATCGCAGCCGCCAGCATGAAGCGCGCCGGGTAGGTGAGGCTCATCGCGGCTCGGCTCAGCGTGACCACCCCATCCTCCATCGGCTGACGCATGACCTCCAGGACGTTCTTGCGAAACTCGGGGAGCTCGTCGAGGAAGAGCACGCCGCCGTGGGCGAGACTCACCTCACCGGGGCGGGGACACGAGCCTCCGCCGATGAGGCCCGCATCGCTGATGGTGTGATGGGGCGCGCGGAAGGGCCGGACGGCGCAGAGGGAATGTCCCGCGCGGAGCGTTCCGGCGACGCTGTGGATCTTGGTCGTTTCGAGTGCCTCGTCGAGGGACATCGACGGGAGAATCGTCGGCAGCCGCCGCGCGAGCATGGTCTTCCCCGCGCCCGGCGGGCCCACGAGCAGGATGTTGTGCGCGCCCGCGGCGGCCACCTCCAGCGCGCGTTTTGCCGCGGCCTGGCTGCGGACATCGGAAAAGTCCACGACGTCGTGCGTCCGCTCCGCCATCAGCGAGGCGAGATCCACGCGCCCCGGCTCGATCGATCCCTCCCCCTTGAGCCATGCGCACACCTCCGGCAGCGACCTCGCGCCGCGCACCTCGAGGCCGGCGACCACTGCCGCCTCGGCCAGGTTGGCGCCGGGGACGATGAGCCCCTCGAACCCGGCGGCCCGAGCCGCAATGGCCATCGGGAGCGCGCCGCGGACCGGCCGCAGGTCTCCCTCGAGACCCACCTCGCCCAGCACGACCTGGCGATCGAGGCGCTCCGCGGGCAGTTGTCCGCTGGCCACGAGGATGCCGAGCGCGATCGGAAGGTCGAGCGCCGAGCCGTCCTTGCGGATGTCGGCCGGGGCGAGATTGACGGTGATCCGGCGCAGCGGGAAGTCGAAGCCGGCATTCAGGAGCGCCGCGGCGACTCGCTCCCGGCCCTCCTTCACGGCTCCCTGCGGAAGGCCGACGGTGGAGAACGACGGGAGCCCGCTGGCGAGGTCGACCTCGACCTCCATGAGATAGGCATCGACGCCGAGAACGGCGGCGGAGCGGATGCGCGCGAGCATTCGGCGTCCGGGATGAGGTGGTGCGGAGAATGCCCCCGAACGCCGCGCGGGGCGGGACCGGGATCGCGCGGCATGGCGCGAACTTCCGCGCGCCGGTTGGCCGCATGCGCCCATTCATGCCATTCGCATGACCGACTGTTCACCCGACGCCCCCGCCGCCACACTCAAATTGTTGCGGTTCAAATATTTAACGGCCTTGCAGGGAACGGCCCGATTCCTGCACTTCGAGTGTCGGCAAGAGAGAGTCAATTCCCTCGCGAACACCAACCAACGACAATCGATGGCATCGGACGTCTCCGAGACCGCTGCGCTCGAGGTGTGGCCGCGCGCAGTCATGGCCACACTGCTCCTGCTCATCTCGCTCCTTACGGCGCACCTCGTCCAGCTCACCTGGTTCGGGGAGCCGGAAGTCGCCGCCGTCTCTCCGCACGATCTGGCGCAGCAGCCCTAGGGCCGATGCGACGCGCGCTGCTGCTCGCCCTGGCCGGAACGCTCGGCATCGCGATCGTCGCGGCGCTTCCCGATGCGCCCGCCGCCTACCGCGCGGCGCGCGTTTCCGATCCGCTCATCCCCGCCGATTCGACGGCGCCCCTCCGCAGCCGGCTCGCCGCCAACATGGCGCTCGTGTCGGTCGCCGGCCTCCCCCCGGTCGAGGGCAGCCTCGTTCAGAGCGCGGGATCAGTCGTCTTCCATCCCCTCGACGGGGGTGAGCCGGTCGTCCTTCCGCTCTTCCGGACGATTGCGGGGGCCGGCCGCCGCCCGGCGGTCCGGCTGCTTGAGGTGGCCGGGGGCGACGACGATCCCGTCTTTCTCTTTCACCTCGGCGCCGCGGTCGTGGAAACGGCGGCGCCGGGCGTCCTCGGTGAGCTGGCCGCCGAGCCGTCCCGCGTCAACGAGCTGGGCAATGCCTGGACAACGGGTGAGCGAATGCTCGCTCCGCGCCGCGATGCCGCCGCTGCCGCCACCGTGATCGAGGACCTGGTCCGGAGCGCCTACGCCGAATCCCTCTTCGCCGCTCTCGGCGCCCCCAGCCGGCCGATCGGCATCGTGGACGTCCGGGGTGTCCGCGCGGGGCGACTGGGGGAGTACATCACGCGGCGTGACTCGATTGCGCTCTCGCCCTCACGGATGCGCTCCACCGCCCAGCTCCGCCACGCCCTCGCCCACGAGCTCGCGCACCGGTGGCTCCGGGAGCGTCCCGATACGGCGCGGCAGCTGACCGAGACCCTCCGCCCGATCCGGGACTCGCTCCGCTATGGCTTCCACGACCGCGACGAACACCTCGCGGAGGCCCTGGCCTTTGCGGTTCACTTCTTGCAAACCACGTCTCGTGAAGAGAGTGCCGATGTCGTACTTCTCGACAGCTACGAACGCCTCGTTCCCGGGACCCGGGATGCGGTGCGGCTCCTGATCACGCTCGCTCCATACCGGCAGCACCCGCTCGCCGGGAGCGTCTGGCCGATGAAAGCGTCCGACTGATGCAGATGACCGATTCCTACCCCGTTTCTCCTCCCCGTGATTCCCGCACCCGGCGCCTGATCGCCGCGGCCGCTGCGCTGGCGGTGGTGTCCATCGTCGCGGCCGGCTGGTTCGTGGCGGTCCGGCCCCTTCCCCGCCCGCTGTCGCCCAAGGTCGTCCCCTATTCGACCCTGCTCGCCGGGCTGGCGGCGGGAACAGTGGATTCGATCGCGATTACGCCGGGCGAACAGGTGCTGGGCTGGACGGGGGGCGAGGCCATACGGGTGCTGTACACGGCCACCGAGGTCGAGCCGCTCGTGGCCCTCGCGGTGGATAACGGGGCGACGGTGGCGTTTCGCCGCTCGCCCCGCGGCCCGCTCGATTACGCGAACGTCGTCATCGCGCTGGTGATCCTCGCTGCGGTCGCGGTCGTCCTCCGGCGCCATGTCGGCGGGGGCGCCGGCAATCCGGGCAGCGAAATGGGTGAGGAGGCGGAATCCTCGCTGACGTTTGCCAACGTGGCCGGCAACGAGGGTGCGGTGAGCGAGCTGAAGGAGATCGTGAGCTTCCTGGGCTCGCCCGACCGGTTCCGGCGGGTCGGGGCGCGGACGCCCAAAGGCGTGATGATGTACGGCCCCCCCGGCACCGGAAAGACACTGATGGCCCGCGCGGTGGCTGGCGAGGCCGGCGTGCCCTTCTTCAGCATCTCCGGATCCGAGGTGACCGGCTTCATCGTCGGCCTGGGCGTCATGCGGATCAAGTCCCTCTTCAAGAAGGCCCGGAAGCGCGGGGGCGTGATCTTCATCGACGAGATTGACGCGCTGGGCGGACGCCGGGGCCGGAACCAGTCCCACAATGAGGACGATCGAACGCTGAACCAGCTTCTGGTCGAGCTGGACGGGTTCAATCCGAGCGACGGCGTCGTGGTCATTGCTGCCACGAATCGCCCCGAAGACCTCGACCCGGCCCTCCTCCGCCCGGGCCGGTTCGACCGCTCCATTGCCGTCGGGCTCCCCACCGCGCCCGAGCGCGAGGCCATCCTCCGCCTGCACGCGAGTCAGCGGCGCGTGCCGCTCGGCGGCACGGTGGACCTGAGCCGGCTGGCGCGGCTGATGCCGCAGACGAGCGGCGCGGACCTGGCCAACCTCCTCAACGAGGCCGCCATCGTCGCCGCCCGCGAGGATGCCTCCCTGGTGGGCTGGTCGCACATCGAATCGGCCCGCGACCGGCTTCTGCTCGGCAAGGAGCGCCGCGGCTTCCAGGCGTCGGACCGCGAGTGGAACGTGGTCGCCATGCACGAGGCGGGGCACGCCCTCCTGGGGGTCCTCTGCTGCCCCGACGACGGGCTCCACAAGGTGACCATCCAGCCGCGCGGCCAGGCGATGGGCGTGGCCTTCTTCTCCCCCGACGGCGATCAGCACCTCCATTCCCGGCGCTACCTCGAGGGGCAGATCCTGAAAGGCCTGGGGGGCCGCGCTGCGGAGGAGGTGCTCTTCGGCGCCGACGCGATCACGAGCGGCGCGCGGAGCGACCTTCAGCACGTCACGCGCATCGCCAAGGAAATGGTGTATCACCTCGGCATGGGCGAGTCGTCGGGCCTGATGGTGCTCGACTCGCAGAATGGCGCCGCCAGCGCGGAGACGCACGCGCTGATGGACCGCGAAGTCCGGAACATCATCGAGCGGCTGTACGCCCGGGCGGTCGAGCTCGTCTCGGCACACAGGCGCGCGGTGGAGGCGCTCGGCCGGGCGTTGCTCGAGCACGAAACGCTCGATGGCCGTGAAGCGCTCGGCATCCTGGTCGAGCACGGATTGCCGGCTCGGGCCGGCTGAACCCGACCACCTGGGAGCGAGATGAGACTGATTCCCTGGGTTGCGCTCGCTGCGCTGTCCGCCGCCTCCTTCGTGGGAGGGGGATGGGCGGCGCGCGCGACGACGGGGAATCGGCCGGTTCCCGCGGCGGAAGCCGCGCTCTTCCGCGCGGTGATGGACACCATCCTCACCAACCATGTCGACGAGCGGGAGCACGAGGCCCTGTATGACGGGGCCGCACGGGGGCTCCTCGCCTCGCTCGACGATCCCTATGCGGAGCTCCTGCAGAAC
>DASTYH010000289.1:0-4334 GCA_035765075.1 Gemmatimonadales bacterium | reverse complement strand
AGCGGCCGAACCGGCTGGTCGGATTCGACCCGGCGTCGAGGGAGTTCTTCAGCATCACCCCCTTCGGCCCCGAATCGAACACGGTGCGGCACATGTACTATCACGCGCCGGCCAACGAGCTCTGGTTCGGCACCGACGCGGGAACCATCGCGCGGGCGACGCTGCCCGACTGAGCGGCGGGAGACGTCCGGAACGCCGGACACGAGGTCCTGGTACGAACATGGGCCCGCATCCATGTTGGATGCGGGCCCATTCGTTTCTACTGAGTGGAGCGTACCGGGCTCGAACCGGTGACCCCCTGCTTGCAAAGCAGGTGCTCTCCCAACTGAGCTAACGCCCCGAAATCGGACGCGGTAATCTACCGACTCAGACCCGCGCTTCCAACGCCCGCCCCACCACCGCCGGGCGCGCTGCCGCTCAGCCTCCGCTCACCACCCCGCACGCGACCGGCGTTCCCGCGTTCCCCGACGGCTGGCTCCGGTAGTCGTCGCTCCCCGAGTGGATGATCACCGCCGCGCCGTCGGCGTCGAGCAGCGCCTCGGCGCCCGTACCGCTCAGCGTGCCGCCCGGCGTCGTGTCCTGCACCATCGCCATGCTGTCGGCGTCGGCGGAGATGTTGCGGAGGTCGCCGAAGTGCGGTCCCGTGGCGCTCTCCGAGCCGTGGTCGACGCCGGTGGGGTTCCAGTGCGTTCCCGCCGACTTGAAATCGGGCCCTTCGCAGCGGCCGGTGGCGTGGAGGTGGATGGCGTGCTCTCCCGGCGCCAGTCCCGTGAGATGCCCGCTGACGGCGATCGCATCCCCCGCCTGCGCGAGCGAGAGCGTGCCGAGCTCGCGTCCGGCGAGATCGCGCATCGTCGCGGTGACGCGCGGCGGGGTCGCGGCCAGGGTCGCCCCGGCAGTGGTATCGGCCCGGGCGGCGGCATCCCCTGCGTCATCACCGGCGCATGCGGCAAGAAGGAGCAGCGTGAGAGTTCCGGACTCCAGGGCACGGACGCGCATGGTGGCCTCCACGAAGTTTGACCGTCGGTGAACCGCACCAATCTAGCCGCCGCGCTTGTGCTTTCCCGTGAGGATGCTCACCATGGAGTGGGCAATGACGAGGCGGGGGATGCCGACCGACTACACCATCGATCGCGAGCGGGGGCTGGTCCGGGTCGTGGCCTCGGGGCGGCTGAGCGACAACGACTTCCTCGAGCAGCGGGTCCGGCTCCGGAGCGATCCGGCATTCGACGCGGCGTATTCGTTCTCGGTGGATCTCCGGCAGGTCACCGAGCTCGCCCTCTCCGCCCTCGTCATCTCGCGGCTCGCGCGGGATCCGATCTCCGACCCCGGGATCCGCCGCGCCATCATCCTCCCCGCCGAAGGCGACGCCGGCCCCGAGCCACTCGCCTTCGGCCTGAGCCGCGTCTTTCAGTCGATCGCGGCGCTCCGCGGCGAGGACGTCGAGCTCTTCGTCGATTCCGAGGCAGCGGAGCGGTGGCTTCGGCGCGAGCGCTGACGCGCGCGCCGGCCTCCTAGCGGCCCTCCCGCCGGCGCTCGATCTCCCGCATCATGACCGCCGCACTCTCGGGACAGGCCTCGCGGAATTCCACCGTCGAGCGAATCGGCTCGGGCACATCGGCGCGCTCGACGTGGCGGAAGCCGAAGCGGGTGAACCACCGCTCGGCGGTGGTGGTGAGGAGGTAGAGCTCGCGGATCCGGTAGGACGCCGCTTCCGCCAGGACCCGCTCCACGAGCGCGCGGCCCACGCCGGTGCCACGCGAGCCCGGCTCGACGGCCGCGGAGCGGACGAGCCCCAGCCCGCCGAGCACCTCCATGCCGATCACCCCGACCATCCGGCCATCCTGCCGGGCGATCAGAAAATGCGGCAACGCCTCGCGCACCCCGGCAAGGGGGAGCCGCGACGCCTCGAGGAGACGTTCGATGGCCGGAAGGTCGGTCGATTCGGCAGGGCGGATCTCGAGCATGAGCACACGCGGGTAACGGGTGACGGGGCGCCACGGGCACAGGATCTTAGGCCCCTTCCGCCGGCTTTGCGAGGCCCCGATCCCCGCCGGGCGCCGATCTCCGGCCCGGGCACCGGCGGGAGCGGCTGGTGATTCAACAACTTACCCGCGACCCCCGGAAAATCCGCTTGTGCGCCACCCCCACGCCCGTTACTTTAAACCATTCTGTGACAAAGCGATGTGGGGTTCGGTCAGCTCCTCACACTCCTTCGCCGAGGCATCGTGGATACCGAGACGCTCCAGCATGTCGCGCTGTTCGACAAGTGCCGGCATTTCACCAAGGCACGCGAGATTCAGGCGGCCGGGCTGTACCCGTACTTCAAGCCCATCTCGGAGTCGGAGGACACGGTCGTCACGATCGAGGGGAAGAAGCGCATCATGCTGGGGTCGAACAACTACCTCGGCCTGACGCATCACCCCAAGGTCCTCGAGGCCGCCACGCGCGCCCTGCATCGCTACGGCTCCGGCTGCACCGGGAGTCGCTTCCTGAACGGCACGCTGGACCTCCACGGCCAGCTCGAGGACGCCCTGGCCAGCTTTCTCGGCAAGGAATCGTGCCTCGTCTTCTCCACCGGCTATAACGCCAATCTCGGCCTCATCAGCGCCCTGATCACCCGGGGCGACGTCGTCTTCCTCGACAAGCTCGATCACGCCTCCATCGTGGACGGCGCCAAGATGTCGTTCGGCGAGACCGAGCGCTTCAACCACGGCGACCTCGCCAACCTCGAGCGCAAGCTCTCGAGGAACGCGGGCAAGGGCGCCATGATCGTCGTGGACGGCGTCTACTCGATGGAGGGGGACATCGCCGACATCCCGGGCCTCGTGCGCGTGGCGCGGAAGTACGGCGCGGCGCTGGCGGTGGACGACGCCCACGCGCTCGGCGTGCTCGGTCCCGAGGGCGACGGCACCGCCGCGCACTTCGGCATGATCGACGACGTGGACATCATCGCCGGCACGTTTTCGAAGTCGCTCGCCTCGATCGGCGGGTTCATCGCCGCGCCGGAACAGGTCATCCACTACATCCGCCATCACAGCCGGCCGCTCATCTTCACGGCATCGCTGCCCCCGTCGAACACGGCGGGCGTCCTCGCGGCCCTGGAAGTGCTGCGTACCGAGTCGGATCGGCGCGAGCGCCTGTGGACCAACGCGCGCTACCTCCAGGCGGGATTCCGCTCGCTGGGGTTCGAGATCGGGCCGACGGAAACCCCGATCGTGCCGGTCCTCATCGGCCCGATGGACAAGACCTTCATCATGTGGCGGCGGCTCTTCGACGCCGGCGTCTTCACCAATCCGGTCACCCCGCCCGCGGTCCCGCCGGCCCAGTGCCGGCTCCGGACCAGCGTCATGGCCACCCACACCATCGACCAGATCGACTTCTGCCTCGAGGCGTTCGGGACGATCGGCCGGGAGCTGGGGGTCATCTGAGCCAGTCCCTGCGCGTCCGTCCGGCGCGCGGGTCGAGGGACGTCAGGCGGTTCATCGGCCTTCCCTACCGGCTCCATGCGCGGGACCCCATGTGGGTCCCGCCTTTGCGTCGGGACGTCGCACTTCTGCTCGACCGGCGCCGCAATCCCTTCTTCGAGCACGCCGAAGCGGAGTACTTCCTCGCCGAGCGGGGAGGCACGGTCGTCGGCCGCATCGCCGCCGTGGCCAACCGGCTCCACAACGAGACGCACCGCGACCACGTCGGCTTCTTCGGCTTCTTCGAGACGGTAGACGATCAGTCGGTGGCCAATGCGCTCTTCGATGCGGCGGGCGCATGGCTCGCCGAGCGCGGCTTCGACACCATGCGGGGACCTGCCTCGTTCTCGGTGAATGACGAGTGCGGCCTGCTGGTGGACGGATTCGGCACGCCGCCCACCCTGATGATGCCGCACAACCCGCCCTGGTACGTGGCGCTCCTCCTCGGCGCCGGATTCGTGAAGGCCAAGGACCTGCTGGCCTACGAGGGGGGCGACCGGACGTTCACGCGCTACGAGCCCGTTCCCGCGCGCCTCGAGCGCGCGGTCGAGATCATGCGCCAGCGAATGGGCATCACCCTCCGCCCGCTCGACCTCGATGATTTCGACAACGAAGTCGAGCGGATCAAGACCATCTACAATGCGGCATGGGAGCGGAACTGGGGTTTCGTGCCGATGACCGACCGGGAGATCGAGCATCTGGCGCGCCAGTTCCGGCCGGTGGCCGTGGCGGACATCATCCCGTTTGCCGAGAAGGACGGACGGGTGGTGGGCTTCGGGCTCGGACTCCCCGACCTGAACGTGGTGCTTCGAGGGAACCGCGGGGGGCGCCTCCTTCCCGTCATCCCCCGCCTGCTCTGGGCTCTCA
>DASTYH010000288.1:0-5257 GCA_035765075.1 Gemmatimonadales bacterium | reverse complement strand
CGGGCGCCATCATCCTCGGCTTCCACGTGCGGCCCGATTCCAACGCCCGCGCAGCGGCGGAGCGGGAACAGGTGGATGTGCGCACCTACCGCATCATCTACGAGGCAGTCGAGGACGTGCGCAACGCCCTCGAAGGCCTGCTCAAGCCGGAAGAGCGCGAAACGGTGCTCGGCGAGGCCGAGGTGCTTCAGCTCTTCAAGGTCAGCAAGGTCGGCACGATCGCGGGCTGCATCGTCCGCTCGGGCACGATCCAGCGCACGGCCAACGCGCGCGTCATCCGGGATGGTGTCACGGTGTATACCGGCGAGCTCGGGAGCCTCAAGCGCTTCAAGGACGATGTCCGCGAGGTCCGCGATGGCCAGGAGTGCGGCATCGGGATCGAGAACTTCAACGACCTCAAGGTGGGCGACCGGATCGAGTCGTACCGGCTCGAGGAAGTGAAGCGGACGCTCGAGGCGAGCTCGACGTCCGGCGCAGGGTGATCATCGCGGTGGCCACCTGGGAGCTCCATCTCCCGGGGTGCGCATCGCTCAAGGAGAAGCGCGGGGTCCTCAAGCCGCTGCTCGCGGCCCTGCGCCAGCGCTGCAACGTCTCGGTGGCCGAGACCGGACACAATGATCTCTGGCAGCGCGCCGAGATCGTCTGCGGGGCCGTCGGCTCCGATCGGAACGTGGTGGAGGAAACGCTGAGAATGGCGGATCGGATCGTGGAGGCCGCGGACGGCGTGCGGATCATCGACACGGCAACGGTGTACCGGTGAAGGGCTCGTCGCGTCGACCGGAGCAGGTCGCGGAAACGATCCGCCAGGTCGTGGCCGATGCCATCCTGCGGGGCGAGGTGCGGGATCCGCGCGTGGGGCTCGTGACGGTGACCCGGGTGGACGTGACACCGGATCTCTCGCATGCGCACGTGTACTTTCGCGCCCAGGGGGACGAGGCGGAGCGGGACCGTGCCGTCGAGGGGCTGCGGAGCGCGGCGGGATTTCTCCGGAGCCGGGTGGCGAAAGTGCTCACCACGCGCACCGTTCCCGAGCTCCACATCGAGGCGGACCGCGGACTCGAGCATGCGAGCCGGATCAACGAGCTCCTCGAGGGACTTCGCCGGGAGTCGGCGGACTGAACGGCGCGGTCCTCGTCGACAAGCCGGCGGGTCCGACATCGCATGACGTGGTGCAGCGCGTCCGTCGGGTCTTCGGCATCCGGAGCGCGGGCCACACCGGCACGCTCGATCCCTTCGCGAGCGGCCTCCTCGTGGTGCTGCTGGGATCGAGCACCCGCCTCGCGCAATACCTGGCCGGGGACACGAAGCGCTACCTCGCCACGGCGCGGCTCGGCTTCGCGACGACGACCGATGATCGGACCGGGGAACCGCTCCCGCCGGGCGCGCGGGATCCCGGCGGGATTTCCGGCGCCGAGCTCGACGCGGCCCTGCGCGGCTTCCTCGGAACGAGCCGGCAGCGGCCGCCGGCGTTCTCGGCTCGGCACATCGGTGGCGAGCGGAGTTACCGGCTCGCGCGCCGGGGTGAGGCGGTCGAGCTCCCGGAGTCGGAGGTGACGATCCACGCCATCTCCCTCGTGGCGATCGCCGGGGACGAGGTCACGTTCCGGGTGACGGTGAGCGCCGGGACGTATGTCCGGGCGATCGCACGGGATCTCGGGGAGCGGCTCGACACGGGGGCGCACCTGACGGCGCTCCGGCGCGAGGCGATCGGCACGCTGGAGGTTTCGGAGGCGACCGCCCTCGACGCCCTGAGCCGGGACACCAGGCGGCTCGAACCCCTCGAGCTGGTGCACCATCTCCCGCGGCGGGAACTCGACGAGGACGAGGCGGCAGCGGTGGGACACGGTCGCACGGTCGGAAGCGGCGGGACGCACGGCAACGCGGTGGCGCTGGTGCGCGCCGGCCGGCTCATCGCCATCGCCGAAGAGCGGGAGGGTCGGCTCCAGCCGAAGACGGTCCTCGAGGGGGCGGCGTGAGCGGCGCGAGCATCGTGACCGTCGGCTCGTTCGACGGCGTGCATCTCGGGCACCGCGCGGTCCTCGACGAGATCGCTCGGCGGGGGAGGGAGGCGGGGCTCCGAAGCGTCCTCGTGACGTTCGATCCGCACCCCCTCGAGGTGGTGAACCCCCCGGCGGCGCCGCCGCTCCTCCCGGTGGGACCGGAGCGACTCGAGGTCCTCGTGCAGACGATGCTGGACGAGGTCCGGATCGTCCGCTTCGATCGCCGCCTGGCCTCGCTCAGCCCCGAGGCGTTCGTCGTCGAGGTGCTGCTCGGCCGCTGCGCCATGCAGGAGCTCGTGATCGGCTACGACCACGGCTTCGGGCGCGGCCGGAGCGGCGACGCGGACACGCTCCGCCGCCTCGGCCGTGAGTACGGCTTCGCGGTGGACGTCGTGGGCCCGGTGGACCGGGGCTCCCAGCACGTATCGAGCTCGCGCATCCGGCGCGCGGTGGCCGGCGGCGACCTCGAAACGGCGCGGCTCCTCCTCGGCAGGCCGTACTCGGTGAGCGGGCGGGTGGAGCGCGGCGCCGGCCGGGGACGGACGATCGGGGTGCCGACGATCAACCTCGCGGCGCCGCCCGCGCGGAAACTCCTCCCGCCGGACGGCGTATACGCTGTCCGGGTGGATACGCCGGTGGGGCGGTTCGGCGGAATGCTGAACCAGGGGGGGCGGCCGACCTTCGGCGACACCGGACGGAATCTCGAGGCCCATCTCTTCGGCTTCGAGGGCGACCTCTACGGCCGCGCCGTGCGCGTCGAATGGGTGGCCCGTATCCGCGATGTCCGCCGCTTCGCGTCGGCGGATGAACTGAAGTCGCAGCTGGCGCACGACCGCGCCAGGGCCGAGGCGCTCCTCGCCGAGGCCCATGAATCCAGCGGCGCCGACGGCGCCCGAACGCCAGAGTGACGATGCTTGGATCCCTTCGCAACCGGCTGATCATCATCGCCCTGCTCATCGCGGGGAGCATCTTTGCCCTGCTGCCGCGCGAGGTGACGACGCGCGTTCGCGGCGCGAACAACGTCATGCGGGACAGCGTCTCCCGCGAGATCCCGATCAAGCGGGGCCTCGACCTGCAGGGCGGCATGCACCTCGCGCTCGAGCTCGACCAGTCGCGCCAGGTCTCCTCGGACGTGGCCCGGGACATCGAGCTCGCCCTCACCGTCCTCCGGAAGCGCATCGACGAGTTCGGCGTGACGGAGCCGCTCATCCAGAAGCGGGGGGACGACCGGATCGTGGTCGAGCTCGCCGGAATCACCGACCCGCAGCGCGCCAAGGACATCGTCCAGCAGTCGGCCTTCCTCGAGTTCCGGATCACCGACGAGACCCAGGCGCTCGAAAAGGCGCTGCCCGCCATGGACCGCGCCCTCCGCGCCGCCGGCGTCCGGCCCGCCGCCGGCGAGGCCCAGCCCTCCGCGGTGCAGTCGCTCCTCGGCGGCGCGGACACCACCCGGCCCGACACCGCCGGCGCGGACAGCGCGGCGGCGGATACGGGGGCGAGCCTTACGCCCGGAACCGGGATCCTGAGCGGGCTCATCCAGCCGAGCGGGGAACTGCCGGGCGAGTACGTGGTGGCGGAGACGGCGTATCCCCGCGTCGACAGCCTGCTCAGCGTGCCCGGCGTGCAGCGGGCGCTGCCCCGGGGTGTCGAGCTTCGCTGGGCGGGGATGCCGACGAGTCTCGGGGTCCAGTCGGTCCGCTACCTCTACGCGCTCGAGGATCGGCCGATCATCACCGGTGAGCGGCTCGTGGATGCCCAGGCGCAGCTCGATCCCCTCACGAACGCCCCGGTCGTGAATTTCGAGCTGGACCGGGGAGGCGGGCGGCGCTTCGGCGACGAGACGGCGCGCCACGTGAACGACTACATGGCCATCGTCCTCGACGGTGAGGTCCAGGGCCGGCCGCCGGTGATCCAGGAGCGCATCGGCCGGAGCGGCCGCATCACCCTGTCGGGGCGGACGGTCGAGGAGGCGCGCGACCTCGCCCTCACCCTCCGCGCCGGTGCCCTTCCGATACCGCTCAAGATCGTCGCCGAGCGGCAGGTCGGCGCCAGCCTCGGGCAGGACGCCATCCGCTCCGGCATCATTTCGGGGATCATCGGCGCGATCTTCGTCGTCGTCGTCATCCTGACCTACTACCGGATGTCGGGCGCGCTCGCGATCGGTGCGCTGCTGATCTACATCCTCCTCACGCTCGCGGCGCTTGCCGCGCTCAATGCCACGCTCACGCTCCCCGGACTGGCGGGCCTGATCCTCTCGATCGGCATCGCCGTGGACGGCAACGTGCTGATCTTCGAGCGGATCCGCGAGGAGCTCGCCCTCGGCAAGTCGGTCAAGCTGGCGGTGGACGAGGGCTTCCGGCACGCCATGAGCGCCATCGTGGACTCCAACGCGACGACGGCCCTTACCGCGCTCTTCCTGTTCCAGTTCGGCACCGGACCGGTCCAGGGATTCGCGGTCACCCTGATCATCGGCATTGCGGCGTCGCTGATCACCGCGGTGTTCGTCACCCGCACCTTCTTCATGATCTGGCTAGAGCGCCGCCCGGCCATGTCCACGCTGAGCATCTGAAATGAGATTCTTCGCCAACGCCAACTACGACTTCCTGGCGCGCCGCAAGATCGCGTACGCGCTGACCGGGATCCTCCTCCTCGCCGGCCTGGTCGCCATGATCGTCCGGGGCGTCAACTACAGCGTCGAGTTCACCGGCGGCACGCTGATGGAGGTGGAGACGGTGGAGCCGGCCGACGTGGGCGCCATTCGCGCCGGGCTCGCGCAGCAGGGCATCACCGGGGCGGAGATCCAGTCCTTCGGGTCCGACCGCGAGCTCGTGATCCGGGCGGGCGTGGCCGCCGAGGGCGCCGACCCCAACGACACCCAGGCGACGCGCGCGGCCGTGACGCGCGCGCTCGATGCGGTCGTGGGCGCCGATCGCTACCGCGTGCGCGACACCGAGGCGGTGGGCCCGAAGGTCGGCGGCGAGCTCAGGACCCAGGCGCTCTTCGCCATCCTCCTCTCGTTCGCCGCGGTCCTCGCGTATCTCGCCGTCCGGTTCGAGTGGCGCTTCGGCGTCGCCGCCGTGATCGCCACGGCGCACGACCTCCTCGCCACGATCGCGTTCATCGCGATTCTCCGCATCGAGGTGAGCCTCTTCGTGGTGGCGGCGCTCCTCTCGATCGTCGGCTACTCGCTGAACGACACGATCGTGATCTTCGACCGGGTACGCGAGAACCTGCACAAGCTGAAGCACGAGAGCCTG
>DASTYH010000287.1:0-10390 GCA_035765075.1 Gemmatimonadales bacterium | reverse complement strand
GAGGTTCTGGCCGGCCACCGCCGCGGCGGCGCCCATGAGCCCCACCGAGGTCCAGGTGATGAGCGAGAAGAGCTGTCCGTACGCCACGGCAAAGGCCGCCTGCGCCGGCGCGCTCGCCGCGAGCGACCCGATGAAGGCGAGCATCAGCACGCCGCCCACGTTCATGGCGATCCCCTGGATCCCGCTCGGCAGGCCGAAGCGGAACAGGGACCGGATGATCGTCCAGTCGGGTCGGAGCCCGGCGCCGCGTGGAAAGGCGACGACCCAGTCGCCGCTCCGGAGCTTCACCAGCGAGTAGAGGCCCACGAGCCCCGAGGCGATCACGGTCCCGAGCGCCGCGCCCGTGGTGCCGTAGGCGGGGATGGGGCCGAGCCCCCGGATGAAGACGATGTTGAGCCCGATGTTGAGCACCGTCATGGCGATGCCGAGCACCATCGGGGTGCGGGCGTCTCCGGCGGAGCGGAGGGCGCCGCCCAGCATGAAGAAGACGAGCATTCCGCTGCTGAAGAGGAACATCAGGCGGAGGTAGGGGAGTGCCTCCGCCTTGACGGCGGGCGCCGCGTTGACGAAGTCGAGGAGGGCGGGGGCGAAGACATACCCGAACGGCGCCATGATGAAGAGCGCGATCGCCATGGCGGTGAGGAACGCCTGGTAGACGGCGCGGTCGACCTTCTCCTCCTCTCCGGCGCCGGCGTAGCGTGCGACCAGCACGCTCATCCCGATGAAGAGCGAGTTGATGAAGATGATGACCGCGATGAAGATCTGCGAGGCGACGCCGATTGCCGCATTCCCGGCGTACCCGACGAAGTGACCCACCATCACGTGGTCCACGATGCCCTGCATTCCGCCGAGCAGGTTCGTGAGCATCGTGGGCCAGGCGAGCTTCCATACCGCCCGCCGGAGCGGTCCTTCGATGATCGATCGGTCGTAGCGAGGCCTGGTCCGGGGCGGCTCCGCGGCCGGCGCCGGGATCGCCGCCGGCGCGGCAGGGAGGGCAGGCTCGGCGGCGGCGCCCTCGGTCATTCGCCTGCTCCGTGCCGCCGGGTCCTGCTCGAATAGGCCATGTGCGTCGTCCGCTGAAGAATTTGCATATGCAATTGAACCCCGGGCGATCCGGCGTCAACCCTGCGGGGACGCTCGCCCTATCTTCCGGTCGCACCTTTTCCGGGCACGATTTCCCCCGAGGTTCGATGGCGGCGCAGCACATTAGCGGCTCGACCCGACTCGCGCACGTCCGGCGTCCCCCCGAACGGCTTGCCGGCGCGACGCTGCTCTTCCTGCTCGGCTGCTCCGCGCCACGGCCGGCGCCGGAACCGGCGCCCCCGGTGGCGCCCCGTCGCGCCATCCTCGTGAGCTTCGATGCGCTCAACGAGCGGCGTGCCCGGGAAACCGTGCCCGGCGAGGCGATCCCCGCGTTCCGGCGGCTCTTCGCCGAGGCCGCCTGCGCCGATCACGCCGTGCCGGCGTGGCCGAGCAAGACGTCGGCCTCGCATGCGTCGGTCTGGACCGGGGCCTACGGGGACGTGAACGGGGTGGCGGCCAACTGGCAGCCGCTCCTTCCCCGGGAACAGCACACGATTGCGGAAGGGGGCTCGGGCTACGCCGCATCGGCGCTCCGCGCGGAACCGATCTGGGCGGCGGCGGCGCGCGCCGGGCTCCGGGTGGTGGGCCATCATCCCACACAGGCGCCGGGCGACTTTCACGGCCCCGACGCGCTCATCCTGAACGGATACAGCCGGCACTACGCGCCCGATCTCGTGATTACCGCGGCGACTGCCCGACCTCGGCCGGCCCTCGGCTGGCGCCGGCTCGAGTCACTCGGGACGACCGTCCCGCCGAAGGAGATCGCCTGGGCGGTCGAGGGCGATTCGATCTTCGGCTTGCTCTACGGCCGCGGACGCTACGCCGCGGTCGTGGTGTCCCGCGAGCGCGATGTGCGCTCCGGCGTCCGGGCGCTGGTGGCGCCGGCCGAGGCGGAGCCGACAGCGGAGCGGCCGCTGGCGCGGCACTTCTCGGAGCCGCTCGTGCTCGACGTGCCGGGAGGTCGCGCGTACCTGCGCGTGCGGGTCTTTCACCTCGCTCCGGATGGGTCTGACTTCCTCATCTTTCAGCCCGCGCTCTCGGTGGTCACCTCGCAGCCGCCGGCGGCGGCGTCGGCATATGGGGACGCCATCGGCGGGTGGGTCGGCAATGGCGCCCAGGACCTCCTGCTTGAGGGGGGCTTCGGCCCGACGCTCGCCGAAGGCGGGGGAGGGGAGGCGGAGCTCAGGTACCTCGAGAGCCTGGAGCTCGTGACGCGCCAGTTCATGCGGGGAAGCGATTGGGCGTGGGCCCGTGGCGCGGAGCTGCTCCTCGACTATTTCCCGCTGCTCGACGAGGTGGACCATCTCTGGTTCGGATATCTCGAGCCCGCCGCGCCCGGATACCGGCCCGATCTTGCCAGGCGGATCGAGTCGATGCGGGAGCGGGCGTGGAGGCTCGCCGACCGGCGTCTCGCGGCGCTCCAGCGACTCGTCGAAGGCGACAGCGGAGCGGCGCTCTTCGTCACCGGCGATCACGGGATGCGTCCCACCTGGCGCGCGTTCCGGCCGAACGTGGCGCTGGCGCGCGCCGGACTTCTCGCGCTCGATGATTCCGGCCGGGTGGACGTCGCGCGGACCCGCGCGTATTCGCCCGACGGGCTCTACATCATGGTGAACACCACCGATTGGCGGGGCGGCATCGTGTCGCCCGATTCGATCGAGGCCGTGGTGGCCGCGGCGGAGGCGGCGATCCGGGCGGTGCGGGGCGAGGAGGGAGTGCCGGTGGTGACGCGGACCTGGCGGGTGCTCGGGAGCGACTCGCTCGGACGCGGCGGCCCGGTGGGAGGCCAGCTCTATTACGAAACCGCGCCGGGCTATGTCTGGCGGCGCGATCTCACCGGCGTCGCTGCGGGGCCGGCGCGCATCGGCGCGGATCACGGCTATCCGTCGATCTCGCCCGACATGTACACGGTGCTCTGCGCCTCCGGTCCGGCGATATCGCCCGGTCGCATCGGTCCCGCGCGGACGATCGACGCTGCCCCGACGGTGTCCGCCTGGCTGGGGATCGCCGCACCACGCGACTCCCGCGGCCGGAGTCGCCTCGGGCCGATATCGGCGGAACGCAGGCCGTGACCCCCAGCGACGACCGATTCAGTCGTCGTCGTCGTCGTCGATGTCGTGGCTCAGCGAGTAGACATAACCCGCCACCGCCGCGAGGTCAGCCTGGGTGAGCTCGACGCCGCCCCAGGGAGGCATCGTGGCGGGGTGCTGCTTCGGGGTCGGCACGCCGGTCGTGATGAGGCCGGCGATCTGCTTCATGCTCCCGTCGATGTGCAGCCACACGTCGTCGGTGAGGTTCGGGGCCATGGCGCCCCCCTCGCCCTTCTGGGCATGGCAGGTATTGCAGATCCCGTTGGCGGCGAGCCCGTGGAAGATGCTGTCGCCGCGCGCGACCATCGCGGGGGTGGGCTCGTCGGGCACATCGACGGCGGGCATGGGGGCCGGGGTCACCGGCGGGGCGACGGCCGTGGTATCGGCGCCATCCGCGCCGCCGGACTCCCCTCCGCACCCCGCCGAGACCACCGCAGCGAACACGAGCATTCCCCTCACGATCCTGCCGGATGCTGGCGACATGAGCCTCTCCTTGCCTGCGTGCGTCGGACACGTGGACCCGGCCGCGGCGCTCGTCCCGGGATGGCCAATTATCCGCCCGGCTCCGGCAGGGGACAAGATCCGCGCGAAGGGCGGGTCGGGATCGAGATCAGCGGGGAATGATCAAGGCGTAGAGAGGGATGCTGGGGTTGCGCTCACCGGCGAGGAGCGCGTGCGGCGGGGGCGCCCTCCTCCATGAGCGGGACATTCAGCGGGTCCGCACTGTCGACGTTTCCCGATCCGAGCTGCCCCTGCTCCCCGGCGCCCCAGCACCACGTACCATCGTCGGGGGCAATGCCGCAGTAGGTGAGATACTCGCCCGCGATCGTCTCGAGGCGAAGGTCACTTCCGGTCCGCACCGGCTCGGGGAACGTCTCGTGAATTTCCGCTTCGGGAAAGCCCATCTCGCTGCTGAGGTTCGTCCCCCAGCATTCCACGAGGCCATCCGACCGGATCGCGCAGGTGGTGACCCGTCCCGCCTCGACCTGCGAGTACGTCGCGCCGCCGGCCACCGGCACCGGCACGGTGCTTTCGAGAATCGTGCTCCCGGCGCCGAGCGCATCGATGCCCCAGCAGTGCGCCGCCCTCGCCGCGGTCACGGCGCAGGTGTGCAGCCCTCCCGCGCTCAGCTGGACGAAGCGCTCGCTGGTCGAGACGGTGCGCGGCTCGGGACTGTCGACCTCGTCGCCGCGGCCGAGCTGTCCCTGATAGTTGTAGCCCCAGCACACCGCGTCGCCGCCGCTCGTGAGGCCGCAGACATGCGATCGGCCGGCGCTCAGGGTCCGGAGCCGCAGCTCCCCCTGGACCTGGACCGGCGCGAACGAGCAGCGGGTGCCGCCGCACTCCTCGCTGATCGTCTGGCCGAGCTGGCCCACGTCTCCGAGCCCCCAGCACCAGACCGTGCCGGCGGCCTCGAGGCCGCAGGTGAACTGATCGCCGGCCGCCAGGGCGACGAAACGGTGCGCTCCCCCGGCCGGGGCCGGGAGAGGACTGCAGAGGATCGCGCCGCACGGCAGGAGGGCGGAGAGATTGACGCCGAGCTGGCCGAGATCGCCGGCGCCCCAGCAGTACGCCGCACCCTCCTCATCGAGCGCACAGGTGTGGGAGCGGCCGGCGACCACGCTCCGGAAGATCACCCCGCCCCCATCCACCCACCGCGGGCCCGCGACCTGCGGAAGGTCGCCACTGCCCAGCTGTCCTTCACTCCCGCGGCCCCAGCAGGCGAGCTTCCCCGAGGGCGCGATCCGGCAGGCGTGCGCCGAGCCGACCGCGAGCGTGGCGGGTACGACATCGGGGCCGGAGCCGGGATCGGTGGAGTCGCCGCAGGCCGTGAGAGCGGCAGCGATGAGGAGGGCAAGGGAGAGCCGCAGCGCCATGTGTGGGCCAGGTTCGAGTTGTCAGGATAGACGTCGAGCCCGGCGCCCGGTGCACGTGCCGGGTTGCCCCGGTCCCTCGGGACGGTCTAGAGTACCGGTAGCTGCAAGTGCGGCATGATCCCGGATGGAGCCGAGTCCCGCTGCTCGACGACCGGCGGATCCGCCGAATCCGGACTACCCGAACGTGAGGCATCTCGTGAAACGAATCCTCTGGCTCGGCATACTCGTCATGGCCACCGCCTGCCGAACCGGGCCGGATGGCGAGCGCGAGGTGGCCGTGGGAGACCAGCGGCAGGTGGGGCTTCCCCAGTCGCGGGCGGCTCGTCCGGATTCCAGTCCCCCGGCCGATGTCTCGCACGGCGAAGCGCCGGTCGGCGGCCCCGACGCCACTCCGGCGCCGATGAGCGCGGTCCTTCCGCCGCGGGAGCGCGGGAGGCTGCATCGCGTCCGCCTGGAGATGACCCACACCACGGTCACCATCGCGCCCAACAAGACGTATGCGGCGTGGACCTTCGGCAATCAGGTGCCGGGACCCGCGCTGCGGGTGGCGCAGGGCGACACCGTGGACTTCACCCTCATCAACCGCGCGCCGATACCGCACAGCCTGGACTTCCACGCGGCGGAGATCGCGCCGGACAAGTACTACCGGAACCTGATGCCCGGGGACTCGATCCACTATCGTTTCGTGGCGCGGGTACCGGGCGCGTTTCTCTATCACTGCGGAACGGCGCCGGTGGCGCTGCACATCGCCAACGGGATGTACGGCGCGCTCGTGGTGGATCCGCGGGCGCCCCGGCCGGAGGCGAAGGAGTTCGTGCTGGTGCAGAGCGAGTTCTATCTCTCCCCCAGCCGGGACGCGAGCGGCGCCTATTCGATCGACTGGAACCGGATGCTCGGACTCGCCCCCGATCACGTCGTCTTCAACGGCCGCGCCTCCCAGTACGCCGAGCATCCGCTCGAGGTGCGGCCGAATGAGCTCATCCGGATGTACGTAGTGAATGCCGGGCCAAACCGGATCTCGTCCTTCCACGTAGTGGGGGGAATCTTCGCCCAGGTCTTCCTGGATGCCTCGGCCGAGACCTCCCTGCGCGGTATCCAGACGGTGGATGTTCCCGTGGGCGGCGGCGCGATCTTCGAGGTCCGGCTCCGGGAGCCGGGCGACTATCCATTCGTGACCCACGCCTTCGCGGACGCCACCAAGGGGGCCGTGGGGGTCCTTCGAGCGGTGGACCCGTCCGCGGGCGACGTCGCCCACCAGGGTCCGCCGATGCAGCACTGATCAGGGGGCAACACCATGCGCAGCTCCGGAATCCTGCTGATCGCGGCCGCGCTCTCGGCCTGCGGCCCCGGCGGTGCCGTCGGCCAGGCGACGGCGGATGCGGTTCGTTCTCCCACACCCGCGGTGCTCGAGGGGGCGGTGCGAACCGAGATCGTGGCGCGAGGCCTCGAGCACCCGTGGGGGCTCGCCTTCCTTCCGGATGGCCGGTATCTCGTCACCGAGCGGCCCGGCCGGCTCCGCATCGTGAGCCGCGATGGAACGCTCTCCCCACCCCTCGCCGGCGTCCCGGCGGTGGCCGCGGTCGGGCAGGGGGGTCTCCTCGACGTCACGCTCGATCCCGGCTTCGCATCGAATCGCATCCTCTATCTCTCCTTCAGCGAGCCGGGGGAAGGTCGCATCGCCGGCACCTCGGTCCTGCGCGCGCGGCTGGGCGATGCCGGGCTCGAGGACGTACGTGTCATCTACCGGCAGGATCCGAAGGTGCGCAGCAACGGGCACTACGGATCGCGCGTCGTCGTGCGGAACGACGGGACCCTCTTCATCACCCAGGGCGACCGCATGAATCAGCGGTCCCTGGTGCAGGATCTCTCCACCGGGATCGGCAAGATCATGCGGATCAACGCCGACGGGACGATCCCGCGGGACAACCCCTTTACCGGGCGCGCCGACGCGCAGCCTGCGATCTGGTCGTACGGCCATCGGAACGTGCAGGCCGCCGCCATCGATCCCGCAACCGGCAATCTCTGGACGGTGGAGCATGGGGCTCGCGGCGGCGACGAGCTGAATCATCCCGAGGCGGGGAAGAACTACGGGTGGCCGGTCATCACCTATGGCGTCGACTACTCCGGCGTCCGGATCGGCGAGGGCACGGCGAAGGAGGGAATGGAGCAGCCGGTCTATTACTGGGACCCGGTGATCGCGCCGTCGGGCATGGCGTTCTACACCGGCGACGCCTTCCCGGGCTGGCGCGGTTCCATCCTCATCGGCGGGATGAACCCGGGCGCGCTCGTCCGGCTGACGGTGACGGACGGGTCCGTGACCGGCGAAGAGCGGTACTCGATCCTCGGCGAGCGCGTCCGCGACATCCAGCAGGGACCGGACGGTTTGATCTACGTGGTGACCGACGAGAGCGACGGGAAGATCGTGAGAGTACTACCGCAGTAGGCGGTATCCGGTATGCGGTAGACGGGTCGCATGCGCGATGTCCCGTTTACCGTCCACCGTCCACCGTCTACTGTCTACTGTCTACCGTCTACTGTCTACCGTCTACGCTCTACCGTATACCTCTAAGGCCCACCCGCGGGCTCATCCACACCCAGATCGCGGCGAGGATGAGGAGGTTGAGCATGACGCCGATCCTTGCCTCGGGGAGCGAGAGGAGGCAGAGGACGAGCGACGTGACGGCGGCAACGAGCGTGGCGGTGATCCACCAGTCCTGACTCGTCATCGCGGCGGCGGATGCCGTCAGGAACGCGAGAGCGGCCAGCACCCAGAGGACCCCGATCACCCGGATGCCCCCGTCGCCCAGGTCCACGGTTCCGCCCAGGACCGTCGTCCGGTAGGGAATCGATTCCGCCAGCCCGAAGGACATGGCAAAGCCGGCGAGGTGGGCAAAGCCGTGCAGCGCCAGGAAGATTGCGATCACGATGCGCATGGGAACCTCCCTCCCTGCCGGGAATCTGGCAGAGGCCCCATGAAGATCGGGTGAATCCCCGAGGAAAATCTGATGCGAATTGCCGCGCCCCTGCCGATCCTGATGCTCCTCCCCTTCGCCCTGTCGGCCCAGGCACCCGCGCCGCCGCCCCGGCCGCTTCGGGTCACCCTCGACTCGATCGAGGCGAGCTGGAGTCTCGGACACTACCCGGCGGCCCTCGCGGCGATCGACGCGCTCCTTGGCTCGAGTGAGGGTCCGGCGGCACTCGACTCACTGGCGCTCCTCACCGGAGAGCTCTTCGTCACCGATTCGCTGGCGCCCGACGGACGGGAGCTTCGCTGGAGCGCCGACGGCCGATATGCCGCCTGGGCCACCGGGACCACCGCCGACCGGCAGCTGCACGTCGCCGACCTCAGCGGACCGAGGCCGGGCACGGTCTCCTTCGCCGGTCGCGGACTCGTCTTCGCGCCCGCGGGGACGGAGGTCGCCTACCTCGGCATCGCCGAAACGCCGGAAATGACGGCGTTGCGTGCGCAGGCGGATTCATTCCTGAAACGCCGCGACGCCGACGGCTTCCGGCAGGCGCGCGCCCGGCTCATCCAGCTCGATGCGGAGACGGCCACGATCCGGGTGCGAGACCTTCGCTCGGGGCGCGAGCGGGAAATCGCGGCGCCGGGGCTCGCCAGGCAGGCACTCGCCTGGAGCGCGGACGGCCGCACGCTGTATCTCGTCGCCGCGCCGACGGGAGTCGCCACGCGCGGGAACATCTACGCGATGCGCGGCGGCGCCGCTCCCGTTCCCGTCGTGGATGCGCCCGGCACCCGTGCCGGACTTCAGGCGCTCGCCGGCGGGCGATACCTCGCCTTCCTCGAGCGCGACAGCGTGGTGGTGCACGACCTCGCGTCGGGAGGCCGGCGCGCCTTTGCCGCGCGCGCATATGCGGCGGCGGCGGACGGCTCCGCCATCGCCTTCGTGCAGCGGGACAGCAGCGGGAGCTCGCTCATGCTGCTCCCGCTCCGCACGGAAACCGCACCGGTGCGGGTGTTCCGGACGACGCGGCCCATCGACAACCCCGCGCTCTCGCCCGACGGATCGCGCGTGGTGTTCCAGATGATGCCGCGAGAGAACTGGGAGCTGTACGTGATCGGCGCCGACGGCACCGGCGAGCGGCGCGTGACCTTCGACGATCAGCACGATCTCTTTCCCCGCTTCCTCGACAGCACCCGGATCCTGGCGGTGATCGGCGAGGCCCGCCATCGCCGGGCGCATATTCACGACCTGGCGACCGGCGGGCGCACGCGGGTCTTCCACAACAACACCGTCCGCACCATTTCCGCCGAGTACGAGTGGGCTCCGAGCCCCGACGGCAGGAAGGTGCTGATCGTCGCGGAGCGGGACGGCAACACCATCTCGCCGGAGCGCTCGGTCTTCGTGACCGACCTCGCGCGGCGCGTGACGATCGCGGACGTGCGTGCGCGCGTGCAGCGCGCCCTCGCCGCCGAGCGCGACCTGAGGGAGCGCGGCGAGGCGACGTTCGCCCCCATCCGGGACCGCGTCGAATCCGCGGTGGCAGCCGTCTCGGTGAGCCGGATCCACGGCTACGCGAGCGACCTCTTTGCCTTCGGCTCGAAGTACATCACCCGCCCCGGCAACCAGCGGGCGATCGAGTACCTCGCCGGACGGCTGAGGGAGTTCGGATACGAGCCGGAGCTGCAGTGGTTCGAGCCGGAACCGGGGGTGCGGACCGCGAACGTGATTGCCCGGCTCCCGGGGACCGCCAATCCCGATCTCGTCTACACGGTGAGCAGCCATTTCGATTCGGTGGAGGAGGGGCCCGGCTCCGACGACAACACCTCGGGCACGTCGGCGCTGCTGGAGGCCGCGCGCGTGCTGGCGGCGAGACCGCAGGCGGCGACGATCGAGTTCGCCTTCTTCACCGGGGAGGAGGCGGGACTCTACGGCAGCCGGGAGTACGTGCGGCGCGCCGTGGCCGGCGGGAAGAAGATCGTGGGGGCGCTCAATAACGACATGGTGGGATACGCCAACGACGAGCGGCTCGACAACACGATCCGCTACTCGAACGACGGACTCCGCGACCTCCAGCATGCCGCGGCATTCCTCTTCACGCGGCTCGTGACGTACGACGCGCGCTACTACAAGAACACCGACGCCCACGCCTACTACGAGCAGTACGGTGACATCGTCGGGGGCATCGGGTCCTATCCCATCCTCGGCAATCCCCACTACCACCAGTCGCATGACGTGCTGGAAACGGTGAGCCAGCATCTCGTGGCCGAGGTGAGTCGCACGACGGTGGCATCGATCGTGGCCATGGCGTCCGCACCGTCGCGAACGGCCGGGCTCACGGTCAGCCGGTCGGGAGGACGCGGCGTGGCGGAGTGGCAGG
>DASTYH010000286.1:0-5273 GCA_035765075.1 Gemmatimonadales bacterium | reverse complement strand
CCTGACCGGCGATGAGCCGATTGAGGGTCTCCCAGACGTAGGCGAGGAGCGGAACGCCCAGCAGGGTGACGAGGGCGATTGCGACAGCGATGCGGCCGATGGAGGGGGAATGGGACGCCATGGGCAACTCCGATCGAAGATCGAGGAGACGCGCGCACGACTTCGCCAATCTTGTGCGAACCGGCAAAATCCGAAAGGGCCGGCTCAGCGTTCGGCACGCAGTCGGAACGGGTGTAGGATTCAGCATCACCGATGGGAGGGGCGGATGCAGCTCGGAATGATCGGCCTCGGCCGGATGGGCGCAAACATGGCGGCGCGGCTGCAGGCCGGCGGGCACGCCATCGTCGCATTCGACCGGGACCCCGCGGCCGTCGCCGCGGCGATTGCGGCCGGCGCTGCGGGCGCGGAGTCGCTCGAAGCCCTCGTGGCCCGGCTCGAGACGCCGCGCGCGGTCTGGATCATGGTCCCCGCCGGCCAGGCCACCGAGGGCACGGTGCAGGCGCTCCGGCCACTCCTTGCGCCCGGCGACGCGATCGTGGACGGCGGCAACAGCAACTACCGGGACTCGGTGCGCCGCGCCGCCGAGCTCGCGGGCGACGGGATCGCATTCGTGGACTGCGGGACGAGCGGAGGAATCTGGGGGCGGACGGAAGGGTACAGTCTCATGATCGGCGGGGCGGACGAGGCGGTGCGTCGTCTGCGACCGATCTTCGAGACGCTCGCGCCCGCCGCCGACGCCGGCTGGGGGCACGTCGGTCCCGCCGGCGCGGGGCACTTCGTCAAGATGGTGCACAACGGGATCGAATACGGGCTCATGCAGGCCTACGCCGAGGGCTTCGAAATCCTGCACCGGAAATCGGAATTCGAGCTCGACCTCGCCGCGATCGGCCGCATCTGGGAGCGGGGAAGCGTGGTGCGCTCGTGGCTGCTCGAGCTCACCACGAAGGCGCTGGCCGAGAATCCGGGGATGGATGGGATCGCGCCGTGGGTGTCCGATTCGGGCGAGGGGCGGTGGACCGTGGCCGAGGCGATCGATCTCGACGTTCCGGCGCCCGTGATCACCCACGCCCTCATTGCGCGGTTGCGCTCGCGGAGCGAGGAGGCCTTCGCCGACCGGCTCCTCGCCGCGATGCGGGCGCAGTTCGGCGGGCACGCCGTCCGGAAGGACGGCTAGTCGCCCGATGAATGAGCCGGTCCTCTGCTGCATCTTCGGCGCCACCGGCGACCTGGCGCGACGGAAGATTCTTCCCGCCCTGCACCGCCTGCATGCGAGCGGCGTGGCCCCCAACACCTACGTGCTCGGCATCACCCGGACCGGCGACATCGACGATGCCGCCTTTCGCGAGATCGCGGCGGAAGCGCTCGCCGGCGCGGGCGTGGACGAGGTGGAAGCGGCGCGCTGGGCGGAATCGCGGCTGTACTATCAGCCGATCGGAGACGGCACGCCCGGCGACTTCAAGGCCCTCGCCACCCGCATCGCGGAGCTCGAGTCGCGCCACCTCCTGCCGGGGAACCGCATCTTCTATCTGGCCCTCCCTCCGGCGGGATTCGCCACGACGGCAGCGGGCCTCGCCGGCGCCGGCCTGTCGCAGGGAGAGGGGTGGAGCCGGCTCGTGGTGGAGAAGCCGTTCGGGCGGGACCTCGAGAGCGCCTTCGAGCTGAACCGCGTGCTGCACGAGGGCTGGGACGAGGCGCAAATCTACCGGATCGACCATTACCTCGGGAAGGAGACGGTCCAGAACCTCCTCGTCTTCCGCTTCGCCAACGCGATGTTCGAGTCGATCTGGAACCGGGAGCACGTGCAGAGCGTGCAGATCACGGTGGCCGAATCGCTCGGCGTCGAGCAGCGGGCGGGGTACTACGACCGGGCAGGAGCGGTGCGGGACATGCTCCAGAACCACCTGGCCCAGCTCCTTACCCTCGTGGCCATGGAGCCGCCGAGCCGCTTCGACGCGGCGGCGATCAGGGCAGAGAAGATCAAGGTGCTCGAGTCGATCCGGGCGCCCAATCGGGATGCGCTGGTCACCGGGCAGTACGCCGACGGGATGGTGGGGGACAAGGCTGTCCGCGCGTATCTCGAGGAATCGGGTGTGGCCGGCGGCTCGAAGACGGAGACGTACGCCGCCATCCGGCTCGACGTCGACAACTGGCGATGGCAGGGGGTGCCCTTCTTCCTCCGGACCGGCAAGCGCCTCGCACGGCGCGTCACCGAGATCGTCCTGACCTTCCGGGAGCCCCCGCTGGCGCTCTTCGATCGCTACGAGGCGTGCCGGCCGCAGCCGGACGCGCTGGTCCTCCGGCTTCAGCCCAACGAGGGCTTCTTCCTCTATTTCGACGTGAAGAAGCCGGGGGCCGCCTTCGCGCTCGCCCGGCAGCCGCTGCACTTCGAGTATGCGGAGGCGTTCGGTCCGCTGCCGGACGCATACGAAACGCTGCTCCAGGACGTGCTCGAGGGGGACCAGACCCTCTTCGTGCATGCGGAAGAGGCGGTGGCGTCGTGGCGGCTCTTCACGCCGCTGCTCGATGGCAACGACAAACCCGAGCGCTACCCGGCGGGAAGCTGGGGTCCCGCGGCGGCGGATCGGCTCGCCGGAGAGGAGGGAGCGGGATGGCGCAACCCGTGAGTCCCGAGATCTCGGTCCTCGAGAGCATCGACGAGGTGAGCCACGAAGCGGCCCGTTTCGTCCTCCTCTCTGCGCGCGAAGCGGTCCTCTGCACGGGGCGCTGCACGATCGCCCTGGCGGGAGGGAACACCCCCCGCCGGCTCTACGAGCTGATGGCGTCGGACGAGTATCGCGGGGCGCTGCCGTGGGAGGAGATCGAGTGGTTCTGGAGCGACGAGCGCTGCGTCCCCCCCACCGATCCGCGCAGCAACTTCCGGATGGCCGATGAGGCGATGCTCTCGCGGGTCGGCGCCGCGCCCGGCCAGGTCCACCGGATGCAGGGCGAGCTCACGCCGGCACGGGCGGCGCTCGCCTACGAGGCGCTGGTGCGGGAACGGGTCGCCGATCAGGTGCTCGACCTCGTCCTCCTGGGCGTCGGGGAGGACGGGCACACCGCCTCGCTCTTTCCCGGGCACCCCGCGCTCGAGGAGCGGGAGCGACTCGTCCTCGCCGTTCAGGGTGCGCCCACGCGCGAGGTGCCGGAGCGGCTCACCATGACGTTCCCGCTCATCAACCGCGCGCGGAGCGTGCTCGTCCTGGCCGCGGGTGCCTCCAAGCGGGCCGTGGTGCAGGCCATACGTGCGGACCCGCGCTCGGCGGCGGAACGATTCCCGGTGGCGCGACTCCGCCCGGCCGGCCACCTGACCTGGATCGTAGACCAGGCGGCGGGCGGCTGATTCAGTCGGCCGGAAGGTCGGGGCGGAGGGAGCGCGCGTCGCGCAGGTAGACGTGCCGCACCCGGTCCGGGTCGATCGGACGGGAGAGGTGCAGCAGCACCCGGATGCAGCGCGGAAGTCCGTTCCGGACCGCCATCTCCGCCATGCAGAGGAGCGGCACGCGCTCCCACCCCGCCGCGCGCGCGGCTGTCGCGGGAAAGGCGCTCCCGAGATCCGGCGTCGCCGTGAAGATCGCGCTCGCCACCTCCTCCCGCACGATCCCGTTCGCCGACAGCAGTGCCTCGAGCAGTTCTGCCACCGCTTCGTTCATGTCCTCGGGCCGGTCCACGGAGACGGTCGTCGCCCCGCGAACGGCGGTGAGGCCGAGACGCGGCGCCAGGTGCCGTGCGGCCACGTCCAGGGAGGAGCGGCCCGCATCGGGCGCAAGGCGGCGACGCGCGAGGAGCCAGAACCGCGTGGCGTTGTCGGTCCGGTCCTGGATCTCCGGAGCGAGCGAGACGAGACCGTAGCGTACGCCGGCCTCGCGGCTCGCGATCGCCGCCACCGCGGGATCGCCTCGCTCGGCCACGAGCCGGGCGGCGCCGGCGGTGTCGTGCACGGCCTCCGCGCGGATCGCGGGATGGTGGCGGAGGAAGCGGGAGCACTGTGCCAGCGCCACCGGATGCGAGAGCGCCGATGCGACGGTCTCGAGCGAGGCCCCGGGCACGCCGAGAAGGAAGAGGCGGACGGGGAGCTCGATCTCCCGTTCGATCCGGAGATCGTGCTCCGCCATGGCGCGGAGGCTCGGGCCGACGACGCCGGCGAGCGTGTTGTGAAAGGGAAGCAGCGCGCGGTCGATCATCCCCGCGTCGAGCGCGTCGAGCACCGCCGGGAATTCCGTGAAGTAGACGGCGTCCCCGCCCGGATGCGGGAGCCGGCCGAGTGCCATCTCGCTGAAGCAGCCGGCTTCGCCCTGCACGCCCACGCGGAGCCGGACATGATCGCCCGGCGCCGGATGCATCGTGGCCGGGCTGGTCATGCCACGGCCGCCTCCACGGCGGTCGGCGCCGGGATCGGATCGGCGAGCCGGCGCCCCGCCGCTGCGGCGAAGGGAGCGAGCCGCGCCATGAGCTCGGCGAAGGCGCGCGGGGTGAGCGACTGCTCGCCATCGGAACGCGCGCACTCGGGGTCGGGGTGGACCTCGATCATCAGGCCGTCCGCTCCCGCCGCGACTGCGGCAAAGGCGAGCGGTGCCACGAGCGCGGCGCGTCCTCCGGCATGGCTCGGATCCACGATGACCGGGAGGTGCGTCTCCTCCTTGAGCACCGGGATGGCGGAGACGTCCAGCGTGTTGCGCGTGGCGGACTCGAAGGTGCGGATTCCGCGCTCGCAGAGCACGACGTTCCGGTTCCCGTGGGCCATCACGTACTCCGCCGCCATGAGGAGCTCCCGGATCGTGGCCGAGAGCCCGCGCTTCAGGAGCACGGGGCGGCCGGACCGGCCCACCTCGGCGAGGAGCGCGAAGTTCTGCATGTTGCGCGCGCCGATCTGGAGCATGTCGGCGTGCGCCGCCACGATGGCGACCTGCCGCGTGTCCATCACCTCGGTGACCACGGCGAGCCCGGTCCGCTCTCGGGCCTCGGCGAGGAGCTCGAGCCCGGGTGCGCCGATCCCCTGGAACGCGTAGGGCGAGGTGCGTGGCTTGAAGGCGCCGCCGCGGAGCAGGGTGGCGCCACTCGCGCGCACCGCGTCGGCGGTGGCGAAGAGCATGTCCCGGCCTTCGACGGAGCAGGGGCCCGCGATCACGGCGAGGGCTTCTCCGCCGATGGCGGCGGTCCCGGCGCGGACCGTCGTTCCGCGGTGCCCCGGCCCCGCCTCCCGGCTCGCCAGCTTGTAGGGTCGGAGCACCGGCGTGACCGACTCGATGCCGGGCAGGGCGAGGAGAGGCACCTCG
>DASTYH010000285.1:0-4564 GCA_035765075.1 Gemmatimonadales bacterium | reverse complement strand
CGCGTGTCGGGGATGCGCAGGATGTAGCAGGTGAATCCGGGAAGCCCGCCGCTGTGCCCGTGGGTGACGCCATCGGGCCCCTCCATGATGAACCAGCCGTAGCCGTACCGGCCCTCGCCCGGTGAGAAGATCGAATCGAGCATCGCGCGGGAGACGAGCCGCCCGGTGTAGAGCGCCTGGTCCCAGCGGTAGAGGTCGCGGGCCGTGGTCACGAGCCCCGCATCGGCCTGCGGCGGCTGCATGAGCTGGTAGAAGCCGTTCAGGTAGTCGCGGCGCGAGAGGCCGTTGTAGTAGGCCACGGGCGCAGCCCCCGGGCGGAGCCGGTAGCCGCTCGCCCGATCGGCAAGGAGCTCGGCCGAGTGGTCCTGGCCGCTCCGGGTCATGCCGAGCGGCTCGTGGATGCGCGTGCGGAGGAACTCCTCGTACGGCATTCCGGCCGCGCGCTCGATGACGAAGCCGAGGAGGATGTAGGCGCTGTTGCTGTAGTGGAACCGCGTGCCGGGCTCGAAGTCGAGCGGCCGCTTCCGGGCATCGCGCGCGATCCGGTGGGCGGCGCTGTCCTGTGACATGTAGTCGGAGTAGGCCTGCGTGTTGTATCCGCCGAACCACTCCTCGTAGTCGGAGATCCCCGAGGTGTGCCTGAGGAGATGGTGAACGGTGATGCCGGACCACTCGGCGGGGAGGCTGTCGAGGTACTTCGAGATCGGGTCCGCGATCCGGAGCTTCCCCTCCTCCGCCAGCATCGCGACGGCCATCGCGGTGAACTGCTTCGAGACCGACGCCACGCGGAAGCGGGTGTCGGGGGTGTTGCGGACGCCGAGCTCCATGTTGGCGAAGCCGTACGCGGTGTCGATGAACACGCGCGAGCTTTCCGCGACGAGTACGCTCCCCTGCACATGCCCGAGCGCGGCGGCCGCGGCGAGGTATTCGCGGAGCCGGGTGGCGCGGGCGTCCTGCGCCTCGAGCAGAGCCGGCGCGGCTGCGCTCCCCACGGCGAGGATGAGGACGGGAACCAGGGCAATGAGTCGCAGGCGCATCGGGGGCTCGGGTTCGGGGTGCTGATCAGAAAAAGAAATCCGCAGATTTCGCAGATTACGCTGATTGATCGGGCCGTGGGCGCAGACCGGAACCGCCATACAACAGCTGTTCATGCGGTCGCGCGGCGGGGGCTCGGGGCGCGCCATGGACAATCGGCGTAATCTGCGGATTGCCGTTTCTGCGCGCGCAGGGGCGGGCGTGGGGGCCCGCCCCTGCCGACGTTCCGACCGGTGCGACCGTCCGACCGTCCGACCGTCCGACCGTCCGACTGTCCGCCCCTACCGGGCCCGGTATTCGCGGATCACCGGCGGGCACTCCGGGCGCTGGCCTTCCCGCGTCGATGCATCGCGCGAGACGCGCTCGGGGTCCTCGCTCGCCATGTACGCCAGCATCGCGACGAGGGTCGCGTTGTTCCTGAGGTCCGGCAGCACGACCTTGTCGTAGGTGTCGAGCGTGGTGTGCCAGGTGTACTGCCGGTACTCGTCATACGGCGACTGGAGCCGGAAGCCCGGCGCGCCTCTGCAAAGGAAGGAGAGGTGGTCGCTTCCGGTGTTCTCCATCTCGCCGGGGAGTGCCAGGCGGAGGTGCGTGGTGATCTCCAGCGGCACCGCCGAGAGCCAGCGGGCGAGGTTGCCGACACCGTTCATGAAGCCGTACGGCTGCACCACCTCGATCCGCCAGGTGCCGTTGTCCTGATTGAAGCTCGCCTGCATCCCCTCGATCACTTCCGGATGGTCCTCGGCGAAGGCGTTGGAGCCGATCAGGAACTGCTCCTCCGCGCCCCAGTGGCCGACGAGGATGGTGCGCTTCGGGCTCGGATACGCGGCCTTCAGGATGCGCATCGCCTCGAGCATCATGGTCGTACCGGTGCCGTTGTCCATGGCGCCGGTGGCGCCGTGCCAGGAATCGAGGTGCGCGCCGAGGAGGACGTACTCGTCCGGCTTCTCGCTCCCCCGGAGCTCGGCGACGACGTTGAACTGCGGCACCGTGCCCAGCTCGCGGCTCTCGGCGCTCACCCGGAGCCGCGGGCCCTGCTCGTTCGCGGCGAGCCGGGCGAGGAGGCCGTAGTCCTCGCAGGAGACGTCCACCGCCACCGCGTTCCGGGTGGACGCCGAGAAGACGCGCGTGGCGCCCCAACCGCCCGACCAGTTGCTGCTGATGATGCCGGCGACGCGCGCCGAGTCGAGGAGCGCGGTGAGGTCGAGCGCGTTCTGGCCGCGGAAGAGTGCGGTGCGGCGGCCCCACGCCGTGCGGGCCTGCGCGCGCATGGTGTCCACCCACGCCACGGTGGCCGGCGTCGCGTTCTTCTCGAGCTCCTGCCGGGCGCGGCACATCATCTCGGGCGCGCTCACCAGCACGAACTTCCCGCGCGCGGTGCGGGCCCACGCGTCGAACGCCTCGCGCGTCTCCGCCTCGGGAAGGAGGACCACGTCTCCTTCTACCGGCCGCCGGGTGCCGGCGCTCCAGCCGAGGAGGTGCGCGTTGAGCGTCTGCGCGCGGGGCGCCACGAGGTCCACGTGCACCGGCCCCATCCGCCACCCGCGCCAGGTGCCGTAGCGCTCGCGGCGAACGGGGATGCCCCACTCCTCGTACTTCCCGCTGATCCACTCGACCGCCGCGTCGTAGCCGGGGGACCCGGCAAGGCGGGGGCCGATGGAATCCATCAGCACCTGGGCGAGCGCGCCGGCCTGGGAGTTGTTCATCCCTTCCTCCCACATCCGGCGGATCACGGGATCGTCGTTGCGGAAGGTCTGCGCGGCGGCACTGCCGGCGGCGAGGAGAAGCACTGCAATGGAGGAGACGATGAGTCGCAGGCGCATCGGGGCCTCGGGAAGTCGTTGAGTCGAGCGGGCTGACGTCATGAAAGCTAACTGCTGGTTCACCGCAGAGCCGCAGAGGACGCCGAGGACAACCACCGCCGAGGCAAGAAGGGCGCAAAGGTCTCCGTCATACGCCGGCACCAGGAAAACAACTGGCAGGACCTGTTGTTGATCCCGGCCGGCATCGGCGCCTCGGCGTTCTCCTTGCCTCTGCGGTGAATCTCGCTCAGCGGCAGTGATCAGGCGCGCGCGGCGAGCAGGGCGTACAGCTCGGGGTCGGCGCGCAGCCGGTCGTCGTCGAGCCACTTCCGCTCCACCTTCGCGCCGGCACCGGCGAGGAGCCGCAGGATCGCCTTGTAGTCCTCAGCATTCCGACGGCTTTCGGCAAGCCAGGCATGCAGCGCCCAGACGAGCGGCGGGGTGCCGTAGACGACATCGGTCACGTCCACGGGCGCGCCGCGATCGAGCAGCAGCCGTACCAGCTCGGGATAGCCGCTGTACGACGCAACGTGGAGCGCCGTGCTCCCGTCGCCCGGTCGGCGGGCGCCGGGATCCACACCGTGGTCGAGGAGGTACGCGATCACCTCGCGTCGGTCGTACCAGGCGGCCATGACGAGCGCCGAGGCCGAGTCGCTCGCGGAAGCGGTGGCGACGGGCTCGAAGCGGGGCCGCACCGCATCCAGCCGGCCGATCCCCGCCCCCGCCACCAGGTCCACTGGCGCACCCCGCGTGGCCATGTGCGCCGCGGCTTCGGTGCAGCCGTTCACGAGGCAGTCGTGGACGATGTCGGGGTGGATCCGCGCGCCGCGCTCGAGGAGGAGATCGGCGAGGGGGATCTGGAGCCCCGCCTCCCGGGGGTGCGAGCTCGTGACCGCGAGGGCGAGCGTGGTGGAGCCGCCGCCGTAGACGTCCGCCTCCGCGTCCACCTCGGCGCCGGCATCGAGCAGCGCGCGCGCAATGGCGACGATGTTGGGCGGGGTCTTCTGGCGATAGCTCTCGACGCCGTTGGCGGAGGTGTAGTGGAGGAGCGTCGAGTTGTGGTCGCGGGCGGAGCGCTCGCGCACGAGTCCGGGATGCTCGCTGAGGAGCGCTTCGAGGCGCGCGAGGTCGCCGTTCACGATCGCCTCGGCCGCGCGCTCGAACGCCGAGCGGCGGGGATCGGTGCCGGCGAGGGCATCGATATGGTGGACGAGCTTCGGCCAGCTGGCGAAGCCATGGGCCCGCGCAAGGACGAACTGCGCCTGGGAGAGCGCGCACTCCGTCCCCAGGCGCTCGCGGGCGAAGTCGGTGACCTGGCCGATCCGCCGCTCCGCATCGGCGAGCGCGAAGGGGGGAAGGTCGGGGTGGAGGGCGAGGAGGTGCGTCACCCATTCGGTGGCCCATGCGCGGACGGCGTCACCGCCGGCGTGGCAGGCCTTCACCAGCTCCTTGGCGCGCTTCCGGCACTGCTCGAGGTCGGGTCGGGGCGGAAGGGGGACGGCGTCCTGGGGATTGGGATACATGCGAATCGCCTTTCATAGCGCCTGGAGTCCGCACCGTTCAGGCTGAAAGAGGATTCGTGAATTGTGTCCTGCGGGTGGGTGGGCACGGCCCTTTTCGCGGACTGAATGCGCCCCTCGCGCGAATTCATCTTACGGGAGATGCGACGGGCGGGCAAGGAGGCGGAAGGTCGGAAACTCGCAAGGTCGGAAGAACTGAAATCCGCC
>DASTYH010000284.1:0-3927 GCA_035765075.1 Gemmatimonadales bacterium | reverse complement strand
GCGTTCATCATCGGTTTTGCGCTCTTCCTGCTCTGGTACGCTCGTGCCGCAGGGCGGCGCGGCGTGCTCTGACGGTCAGGGCCCGCCAAGCCCCTCCGCGACGCGTCGCTTCGCGAAGTCCCGCACAGTCGTGAGCGGCACTCCGAAGGTGGCACTCATCTCCTGCATCGGGACGATCGAGTCGTAGCTCTCGAATGCGGCAGCGATGTCCGACACGATCTCCGGGAGCCCGGGGATTGTCGATCCGGGCGGCACGCTGCGGATGGCGATCGCCCTCCCGAGCGCGGCCCCGTAGGCCCGCACGGCGTCCGCGAAGGTGATCGCCTCGGGGCCGCCGAGCGCGAGGGTGACGTTCCGCGTCCCGGCCCGTCGGGCGGCGCCGGCGGCGAATTTCGCCAGGTCGGCCTCGGCGATGAACGAGTGGCGACCCTTCGATTCGCCGACCAGCGTCACCGGCAGACCCGCGGCCACCGGCCCTTCGATCAGCATGCCGAACCAGACGTCCATGAAGGCGTCGGGCTGCAGGATCACGTAGTCCATCCCGCTCTTCCCGAGATGCGCTTCGGCGGCTGCCTTGGCGCGAAAGGCGGGAACGGGGCTGTCGGGCGTTGCGCCGAGCGTCGAGACGTAGATGAAGCGGCGCACGCCGGCCTCGCGCGCCGCATCGACGAGGTTCATGGTGCCCCGCGCGTCCACGTTTCCGGGGGTGTCGTCGGTGCGCCGCGTGGCGCTCGCCGTCGAAATGACCACGTCCACTCCGCGGCAGGCGGCGGCGAGCGACGGCGGATCCTTCAGGTCGCCACGGACCACGTTCGCACCGGCGGCCTCGAGGCCGGCTCCACGCGATGGGTCGCGCACGAGCGCGCGGACGGGGCCGCCATGATCGAGCAGCTCCCGGACGATCCGTCCCCCCAGCGAGCCGGTCGCGCCGACGACGAGTTCCATTCGGGGGCCTCCTGTCCTTCTCCCGGTCCCGGATGCCGCCGGTTCAGCCGGCCGCGTCGATCATCGCGATCCTCCGGGCGTGCCGCCCTCCCTCGAACGGCGTGTCGAGCCACGCCTCGAGGATGGCGAGCGCCTCGTCCGGCGACACGAACCGCTGCCCGACGGCGAGGACGTTGGCGTCGTTGTGCGCCCGCGCCACCCGCGCCGTTTCCGTATTCCAGCAGAGCGCGCAGCGCACTCCGCGGACCCGGTTGGCCACCATCGCCTCCCCATTGCCGGAGCCGCCGAGCACGATGCCCCGCTCGCACTCGCCACGGGCCACCGCTTCCGCAGCGGGCCGGACGAAGCGGGGATAGTCCACCGGGTCGGCGGAGTGGGTGCCGAAATCCCGGACCTCCAGCCCCCGCGCGCGCAGCACGCCGACCATCAGCGTCTTCAGATCGAAGCCGGCGTGGTCCGACGCGATGGCGATCGTCACGCGTCGCCTCACGCCGCCGGCGGAGGGGCGCCTGCCTGCCGGCGCCGGCGCCCGAGGACCAGGCCTCCGGCGCTTCCGATCGCCGCTGCGGCCGGGACGCCGAGCAGCGCAACGCTCCCGGCATTGAGCGCGAAGAGGGCATAGAGCGCGGCCACCGGCCCCGCGAGGGCGATGAACGCCCGCCGCGGGATCCCGGGCGCGGCACGGCCCGCGGCGATGCCGGCCGCGAAATACCCGGCCGCGACGAGCGCCAGCGTCCGGGGGTATTCGAGCTGCAGCCCCACCGTGATGAGGGTGAGCAGGATCGGGAGGCCGAGGCCGAGGAGGGTGACGAGGCCGGGAAGCCGCACCGGTGCGCTGCCGGACCTTTGTCCGGCCGTCGGCTGGTCGCTCACGGCATCAGCTCCAGTCCTGCTCGCGGGCCCACTCCCGGAATCGGGTCGGGCGGACACCGAACTCCGCGGATGTTCCATCGATATCCGCGTCGTAACCGACGGCGTCGAACCACTCGAGCATGATCGCGTACTCCGGGCTTGCGGCACGCACCTGCTCGATCGGTACCGACAGGAACGTGATGCGCCGGCCGCTGATCTCGCTCAGAATGGCGGCGGCTTGAGGACCGGTGAGCTCGTCGCCGGCGATGTCGATGGCGCGACCGTTCACCTCCTCGTGGCGCTCGAACGTTTCGCGCGCGTAGCTCCCGATGTCACGCACGGCGATCATCTGCAATCGCGTCTCCGGCTTCATCCCGATGGCGAGCGTTCCCTGGCCGATGCCGGGCTTGAACCAGGGCGAGAGGAGATTCTCCATGAAGAAGACGGGCCGAAGCACCGTCCACGAGGGGAAGCGCAGCTGCTGGATCGTCTCTTCCACCCGACGCTTGTTCTCGAAATGGGGGATGCCGGTATGGCGATGGGCGGAGGCAACCGACTGATAATGAAGGTGCCGGATTCCGGCCTCCCGTGCCACGCGCGCAAACCGCTTCCCCTGCTCCTCCTCCCGCTCTACACCCGCTTCCCAGGTGTTCTGGATGGCGACCGCCCCCCAGGCGCCCTCCGCCACGGCCCGGAGTGATGCCTCGTCGTCGAGGTCGGCGCGCACGACTTCCGCACCCCGTGCCGCAAGCTCCCTCGCCGCCGCCCCTTCGGGATGCCGGGTCATGGCCCGCACGGGCCATCCCGCCGCGAGCAGTTCCCGCGCAATCGCGCCACCCTGCTGCCCCGTCGCACCGCTCACCAGTACGGTCCCTTCGCGTCGATTCATGATGCACCTCCCTTCCAGTCGGGGCGGCCCTCCCGCCCGATGAAGCACGAATTTCGAATGTTGCGCCCGGTGGCCGATCCCGCCAGCAGGCCCACCCCCTCCGTTCCGGGCCCCTTCGACGAGCGATGCAACCATTTCCCGACTTCCGCTGTCGGATTGGGAGTACCCTCCTGAAGGGGCCCTTATGCGCGCGCCCTCGAATCCGGCGACGGCCGACCGCCTGGTCGTCCTCGCCGCCCTGATCCTGCTGCTCCCCGCTGCCGCCACCGCCCAGTCCGTGACCGCGACCCGAACGACCGAGCCCATCGTGCTCGACGGGCGCAGTGACGACCCCGTCTGGCGCGTGGCCCGGCCGGTGAGCGACTTCCGTGAATCACGACCCTCCGAGAACGCCGAACCGAAGCAGCGGACGGAGTTCCGGGTCGCCTACGATCCGAGCTACCTCTACGTCTTCGTCCGCGCATTCGATACCCGGCCCGACAGCATCGTCCGGCTCCTCTCCCGGCGCGACGACCAGACGGCGTCGGACCAGATCATGATCATGATCGATTCCTACCGGGACCGGCGCACCGGTTTCGAGTTCGTGGTCAATCCCGCCGGCGTCAAGGCGGATTACGCGATCTACAACGATGGGGAGGAGGACGAGGCCTGGGACGCGATCTGGGACGCGGCCACCCTCGTGGATTCGCTCGGGTGGACGGCCGAGTTCCGCATCCCGTTCTCCCAGCTGCGCTTCTCGGCGGCGGAGTCGGTCACCTTCGGCTTCCTGGTCTGGCGGACGCTGCAGCGACACACCTCCGAGCTCACCTGGCCGCTGTACCGGCCATCCCGCACCGGCCTCGTCTCGCAGTTCGGCGAGCTCAACGGGCTCACCGATCTCGCGCGGCCGACCCGCGCCGAAGTCGCCCCCTACGTACTGACCCAGAACGAGCCGCTCGCCGGCCCCGGCGGGATCGAGCGGAGGCAGCGGCTCTCGGTCGGTGGCGACCTCAAGTATGCCGTCGCGTCCAACATGACGCTCACGGCCACGGTCAACCCGGACTTCGGCCAGGTGGAGGCCGATCCCGCGGTGCTCAATCTCTCCGCCTTCGAGACGTTCTTCAGCGAGCGGCGGCCGTTCTTCGTCTCCGGGGCCGGGCTCTTCGATTTCCGGGTGAACTGCTTCGTGGTCGTGGACTGCAATACCGGAGAGGGCCTCTTCTATTCCCGGCGGATCGGCCGGGCGCCCCGGCTCGCGGACC
>DASTYH010000283.1:0-10599 GCA_035765075.1 Gemmatimonadales bacterium | reverse complement strand
CGATGCATCGGTTCACGACCGGGCGATCGCCGAGCTTCAGATTTCCCGGCGGCTCAACGCGCCGCTCGCCTCCTCGATGGGCCGCCTCTTCGACGCCGCGGCGGCGGTGCTCGGCGTCCACCGGGGCCCGCAGTTCGAGGGCCAGGCGGCGATGGAGCTCGAGGCCGTCGCCGGTCATCGCGCCGGCCGGGTGCTGGCACTCCCCGTGGATACCGCACCCGAGGTCTGGCAGCTGGATCCACTCCCGCTCCTCATCACGCTCGGCGAGCGGCACCGGGCGGGAGAGGATACGGTCCAGCTCGCCGCCGATTTCCATGCCACCATCCTCGACGCGACGGCACGCCTTGTCGCCACCTGCTGCGAGCGATTCGGGCTCGACACCGTGGCGCTCGGGGGCGGCGTCTTCCAGAACGCGCGTTTCGCTTCGGGATTGCCGACACTGATCCGCGCCCACGGACTCCGGATCCTGCAGCCGCGGGAGCTCGGGCCCAACGACGGCGGGGTGAGCTTCGGACAGGCAGCCGTGGCGGCCACGCTCCTTGCCGCCGAGGCCGGACGTCCCACCTCAGCCGGAGGGTAGCCCCATGTGTCTCGGAATTCCCGGACGGGTGGTCGAGGTCCACGACGATCGCGGGCTCGCCATGGGTATCGTGGATTTCGGCGGTGTCCGGCGCGAAGTCTGTCTCGCCTACATTGCGGATCGGGTTCGGCCCGGAGACTACGCGCTCGTGCACGTCGGGTTTGCGATCTCGCGCATCGACGAGGCGGAGGCGCGGCGGACCTTCGAGGCGCTCCGGGAGATGAGCCAGCTCGACGAGCTGGACTGGCTGCGGGAGACCGCCGACCAGGAGCTCCGGGAGATGGACGCGCGGGCGGCGACATGAAATACCTCGCCGAGTATCGGGACGGGACCATGGCGCGGGGCATCGCCGCACAGATCCGGCGCACCGCGACGCGCCGCTGGGTGCTCATGGAGGTCTGCGGCGGCCAGACGCACACGATCGTGAAGCAGGGCCTGGACGAGCTGCTGGGCGACTCGGTCGAGATGATCCACGGACCGGGCTGCCCCGTCTGCGTGACGCCGCTGGAGCAGATCGACAAGGCGCTCGCCCTGGCCGCCCGGCCGGACGTGATCTTCACCTCCTTCGGCGACATGCTCCGCGTCCCGGGCAGCGAGTGCGACCTCCTGCAGATCCGCGCGCGCGGGGGCACCGTCCGGATCGTATATTCCCCCCTCGACGCGCTGGCCCTCGCCGCGCGGAATCCCGAGCGCGAGGTGGTTTTCTTCGCGGTGGGTTTCGAGACGACGGCACCGGCCAACGCCATGGCGGTCTGGCGGGCGCGAGAGCTCGGGATCCGGAACTTCAGCGTCCTCGTCTCCCACGTCACCGTGCCGCCCGCGATGGTGGCGCTCCTCAGCGACCCCGCCAACCGGGTGCAGGGCTTTCTCGCCGCCGGCCACGTCTGCACCGTGATGGGGTGGAAGGAGTACGAGCCGATCGCGGCGGGCTTCAAGGTCCCGATCGTGGTCACCGGCTTCGAGCCGCTGGACATCCTGGAGGGCATTCACCTCGCCGTGCGGCAGCTGGAGGAGGGGCGGCACGAGGTGGAGAACCAGTATGCCCGCGCGGTGACTCGCGAGGGGACCGTGCCGGCCCGGACGCTGGTGGAGCGGGTCTTCCAGCTGGTGGACCGGAAATGGCGCGGGATCGGGGAGATTCCGGCCAGCGGGCTCGCGCTCCGGGAGGAGTTCGCGGAGTTCGACGCCGAGCGGCGATTCCGGCTCGGGGCAATCACGGTCGAGGAGCCGGTCGAGTGTCGGGCGGGCGCGGTGCTGCGCGGCCAGCTGAAGCCGCACCAGTGCCCCGCGTTCGGCACCCGCTGCACGCCCGAGCATCCGCTCGGCGCCCCGATGGTCTCGTCCGAGGGTGCCTGCGCCGCCTACTACAACTACGGCAGGTTCCGCACCGCCCAGCCGGCTGAGGCACCATGACCAGGACGGCAGAGTTCGTCAACGGGCTCACCTGCCCCGCCCCCGCCCCGCCGACCGAGCGGATTCAGCTCGGGCACGGCTCGGGCGGGAAGCTGAGCGCGGCGCTCCTCAAGGACCGTTTCCTCCCGCATCTCACCAACCCGGTGCTCCGGCAGCTCGGGGACGCAGCCGTGGTGCCGGTCTTCACGGGAGAGATCGCGATTTCGACCGACACTTTCGTGGTGAATCCCGTCGAGTTTCCCGGCGGGAACATCGGCTCGCTGGCGGTTCACGGCACGCTCAACGACGTGGCGATGATGGGTGCGGTGCCGCGATTCCTCTCCGCGGGGTTCGTCCTGGAGGAGGGTCTCGAGTTCGCGGTACTCGACCGGGTGATCGGCGCCATGGCCGCCGCGGCGCTCGCCGCCGGCGTGCCGCTGGTGACCGGTGATACGAAAGTCGTCGAGCGAGGAAAGGCCGACGGCCTCTACATCAATACCACGGGAATCGGAACGCTCGACGGCCCCTGCCGGCCAGCGCCCCACCGGGCGGCGAACGGCGATGCGGTGCTCGTGTCCGGCCCGATCGGCGCGCACGGCATGGCCGTCATGGCGGCGCGCGAGGGGCTCGGCTTCGAGGCCGAGATCGAGAGCGACTCGGCCACGCTCTATCCGCTGGTGGCGCGCCTGGCCGGCCGGTTCGGTGGAGACGTGCACGTCCTGCGCGATCCGACGCGCGGCGGCGTCGCCAGCGCCCTCAACGAGATCGCGGCCGCATCGCAGTGCGGCATCGTGCTCGAAGAGGATGCCCTGCCGATCCAGGGATCGGTTGCCGCCGCGTGCGAGATGCTCGGGCTGGACCCGCTGTATGTCGCCGGCGAGGGCGTGATGCTCGTGATCCTCCCGGCGCGCCACGCCGAAGCGGCCGTGGCGGACATGCGGTCGCACCCCCTTGGCGCGTGCGCGGCGTGCATCGGGCGCGTGGTGGCCGACCATCCGGGCATGGTGGTCATGCGCACCGGGATCGGCGGGACTCGCGTCGTGGACATGCTCCCGGGCGACCAGCTTCCGCGGATCTGCTGACATGGGGGCGCTCCTTCCCGTCCTCCTCCTCGGCGTCGTCCTCGGAATGCGGCACGCCACCGACACCGACCACGTGGTCGCGGTCACCGCGATCGTGACGCGCCGGCGCAGCCTCGCCGATGCGCTCCGGATCGGGGCGCTCTGGGGCGTGGGTCATTCACTCACGATTCTGGTCGTGGGAAGCGGGATCATCCTGGCGGGTATCGTCATCCCGCCCCGCCTGGAGCTCGTGATGGAGTTCGCGGTGGCGATGATGCTGATCGGCCTCGGCGGATGGAACCTGGCGGGGGCCGGATCGACGGAGGCGGCGCCGGCCGCTGCCGCGCGGCCGCTGCTCGTCGGCGTGGTGCACGGCCTCGCCGGATCGGCGGCGGTGGCCCTCCTCGTCGTCGCCACGATCTCCGATCCACTCTGGTCGGTGGCCTACCTGCTGCTCTTCGGGCTGGGCACCATCGCCGGGATGACGGCGGTGACCGCCGCGGTGGCGGCGCCGATGCTCGTGACCGCCTGCCGGTTCGAGCGCTTCAGCCGCTCCCTGCGGCTCGCATCCGGTACGCTGAGCGTCGCCGTCGGGCTTGCCCTGGCCGCGCAGCTCATGCTGGTGGACGGCCTCTTCGCCGCCCATTCCGGCTGACCTTCCCCCTATCTCGAGGAACCACCATGGCATTGCGACGGGGCGTCTACATCGTACCCACCAGCCGCTGGTACATCGAGCGGACCGTCTGGCTCATCGCCGGGTGCGTCCTTCTCGTGAGCACGGCCCTGGCCCTCTGGGTCCATCCACGCTGGGTCCTCCTGGTCATCGCGACGGCGCTGGCGTCGATCGCGGTCTCGCTGACCGGCTTCTGCCTCGTCGGGAACGCGCTCTACCGGCTGGGATTCACCCCGATGCTCGCGCGCCCCACCGCCGGGCGGGCGCGCTGGTACTTCATGCAGACCGACAGCTGGTACCTGGAGCGGCGGATCTATCTGGCGGTGGGCATCAACCTCACGATCGCCTCGACACTCTCGCTCCTGCACAGCCCCTGGTGGCTCGCCTTCACCGGCTTCGTCGGCGCAGCCATGGTGTGGTTTGCCGCAACCGGGTACTGCATCATGGCCAACGGACTCTACTGGCTCGGTGCCGAGCCACGCCTGGCGCCGCGCCCCCGACCCGCCGACCTGGGAGATTCCGCCGTGCGGCCACACCCCGCGGGCTGAACGACCGTCCTCGGATGAGCCTCCCCGCGGCGCCGGTCAGCGGCCGCGGGCCGTGGCCGTCGCGTCGGCGGCGAAGGGGGCTGGCGGCTCGGGCGCCCACTCGCTGACCAGCCGCTCGAGGCGCCCGGCCACCCGCAGGATCTCGCCATCCGGCTCGAGCCCCACCGAAAGGTGGCCGCCCGGGAATGGATGGACGAACTCGAAGAAGCTCCCGTAGCGGATCAGCACGTAGTTGAGCCCCCCGCAGTCGATGTTGCCCCGCTGACGCGTCAGCGTGAGCAGCGTCGGATTGACGATCAGTTCCTCATAGCGATCGGACTCCCCTTCGCTCGCATTCGCCAGGCCCGCCCGCTGGCGGCTCTGCAGTTCGCCGTTCCGATACACGGCGACGTAGCGGACGGCAGGATCGAGCGCAAAGCAGCGCTCGATGAGGAGCTCGGCAGTGGGTGCGTTCATGATGTCCTCCTCGTCACGTGGGATCGTCAATCCGCCCGGCCTGCGGCCGCCATCAGTGGCCCGCGCAGAGCGAGTCGGCCACGCGCGCCTCCCGGAGCGTCGCCGCAAGTTCGGGCGTGAGGTGCCGCTCCGCCAGTGACCAGATCCCATCTGGCCCCTCCTCGACCAGGCGGCGGTAGGCCGAATCGGGGCGGTCTCCGTCGAGCTCGAGCCAGAGCGCCGGAGCTACGGCGCCCCACTTCCGATCGAAGCGGCCCCAGGAGAGGTCGGCGGTGAGTGCCCTGGCCCGCTCCGGCGTGGTGCAGGCGAGCGCGGCGAGCCGCGCGACGACGCGCGGCTCGAGGATGGCCAGCGTACTCCTGGTCCGCTCGGATGGCCTGCCGCCGACGGAGCGCCAGTTGTCGGCGAGCGAGTAGTAGTTGCCCAGCCCTTCGGCCCACATCTCCGCCAGCGCCAGACGGAGCGGCGAATCCATCGCGTACGGGTGGGTGGGCCGCCACGCCTTCTGCATCAGGTGCGTGAACTCGTGCCGGAAGAACCGGTCGAGCCGCTCCCGGTTCCCCGGATCGGAGGCATCACCGTACTCCCGCTGCAGCGCCGAGAGATCATGGCCGATGGTCACCGGATCATGGGTGAACCCGTCGTGCGCGCCCCGGTTGCCCAGGACAATCGTCACGGCGGGCGGCGGCGCAACGGGCGCAAAGGGAGCGGCGATCGCCGGAATCTCCCGCTCCCAGCCCGCAATCCGCGACTCGATCAGCTCGGCCCACGCCCGCTCGGCCGCGGTGAGCGGCTTCCGGAGCCCCGCCACCGCGGCGTACGTGCTGTCGGAGAGACGGCGGCGCAGGATCGCGAGCCACTGGGGCGTCGCCTCCCCCGTGGCCGTTACGCCTCTCACCACCCGCAATCGCGGGGGCGGTGCCGTCGGACCCGGCGCGGCGCCGGCCAGCACGCCGGTCGTCAGGAGGAGCGCGAGGATCCGGATGGTAAGGAAGGGCCGCATCTGTCGATCCGGTTGAAGGGGGTCCCTGCATCATGCGAAGGCTCAGGTGCGAGCCCGACATCTGCGGCGAGGGGGCGCCGCGGGGCGCGGCGCTCGGGCGGCGACCTCAGCTGGCGGCGCCGGTCTGCTCCTCCCGGAGCTCGTAGTGCGCGGAGCGCGCATCGAAGCGGGCCAGGAGCGCCCGGGCGCGGGGCGGCACGACCGCCACCTCGTAATCGTCTCCCGCAAAGGCGCGCACGGCGTCGAGACCATCGAACCGCATGATGGTGACGAACTCCACCTCCGCGCCCGACTCCCGGCGGAGGAGCTGGATATGCCGGAAGCCGGCAATACGCCGACCCACGATGCCCGTAAAGATCTCGCCGCGAAGGAGTTGCTCGTAGGCGTCGGCATTCGCCGGGGAGGTCCAGCCGTGCCAGATGCGGATCACCATGCGGGGCTCGATGGAGTGTGTCGCCCGAAGCTTAACCTGCCCGGCGTCGGGCATCCCCTCCCTCCCGGACGGGGGTCTCTTGACATATTCCCATATGGGTATATGTTCTCCTCATGGCACGGGCAGCGACCACGACGGACGCGTTCAACGCGGTAGCCGAGCCCCGGCGGCGGCGGATCCTGGACCTCCTCGTCGCCGGGGAACGGTCGGTGAACGACCTCGTGACACTGCTCGGCCTGGCGCAGCCGCAGGTCTCGAAGCACCTGCGGGTTCTCAGGGAGGTAGGGCTGGTGGACGTACGGGACGAAGGGAGGCAGCGGATGTACCGGCTGAATGGCCGGCAACTCAAGCCGATCCACGACTGGGTCCGCAATTACGAACAGTCGTGGAACGAGCGTTTCGAGGCACTCGACCGGGTGCTGGACGAACTCCAGGAGAGGAAGGACGACGACCATGGCAACGGCAAGTAGCGGCACGGCGGTGGTGACACTCCCCACCGAAACCCAGATCCTGATCACCCGCGAGTTCGCGGCACCCAGGGCGCTCGTCTACCGGGCGTGGACCACGCCCGAGCTCATCAGGAAGTGGTGGGCGGGGCAGCGCGGAGAGGTGACCTCGGCCGAAGTGGACCTCCGGGTCGGGGGACGGTGGCGGTTCGTGATGGAGGCGGAGGGAGGGTTCGAGGTGGGATTCCACGGCGTCTACCGCGAGGTCGTGCCGAACGAGCGCCTGGTCTACACCGAGGTCTTCGAGGGAATGCCGGATGCCGGCGCGGTCACCACGATGACGTTCGACGAAGCGGGCGGACGGACGAAACTCGCCATCCTGGTCGAGCACCAGAACCAGGCGCACCGCGACGCGCACATCGAGTCGGGGATGGAAGGGGGGATGCAGGAGGCGATGGACCTGCTGGAGCAGGTGGCCATCTCACTCGGCTAGTCAGCGTTCCGCGGACCGGGGGATGGCGGGTTGCCCGCCATCCCTGCGGCCCTGTCTTAGCCGACGACTTCGTACTCGCTCTTCACGGCGCCGCCGCTCAGCTGGTGGGTCGCGATGTGCCGGAGCCGGATGTCACGCCCGGTAGGACCGAAGAGCGGAATCCCCTCCCCGATGAGCACGGGAACCTGGGTGATGGTGAGCCGCTGAATGAGCCCCGCGCGAAGGAAGCGCTGAATCGTGACGCCGCCATCGATGTACAGGTGCTCGAATCCCCGCCTGGCGAGCCGCGCCACAATCTCCTCCGGCTCGCCCGACATCCACTCGACCACGGCACCGGCCGGGGAGGCCGCCGGCGGCCGGGTGCTCAGCACGATGACCGGCTTCGCGCCGTAGGGCCACCGGGCGAACTTCGCCACGATGTCGAAGGTATTGCGCCCCATGACCAGTGCATCCACGGTGGCCATGAAGTCGCTGAATCCGGCCTCCTCGCTCCCTTCGGAATTCTCCCCGCCGCCCGTGAGCCAGTCGAGCCCTCCATCGGGCTTCGCGATGAAGCCGTCGACGCTCGTGCCCACGAAGATGGATCCCCGCATGCGCTCCTCCGGTGTTTCACGGAATGTATCCACGGAGTCAATCGTCTGATGCGACCGGCAGGCCGACCGTGAGCGATCGATACGCCGGAGATGTCGGGAGAGGCCGGGAGAGGCCGCATTACGGGCGGAGGCCCCATTGTCGCGCGGCAGGGCACCCGTGCCGCCAGCGCATCCCGAGCACCCCACGGAGGAGTCACGATGTCCGGTATCACGTCTCGCCCCCAGGAGGAACTGGCTGTCCCCGCGCTCACCTCGGTCTCCGACGATCCCCTCACCGCACGGGCGCGGGCGGTGTGGAGCGGCGGGGACTTTTCCCCCATCGCGCGGAGCTATGACGCCGGCGCCGCGGCATTCATCGACCGGGTGGGCATTGTCCCGGGCGACTCGGTGCTCGATGTCGCCTGCGGCACCGGCAACCTGGCACTCCGGGCGGCGCGGGCGGGGGGCGCGGTCATCGGTGTGGACATCGCCCCCAACCTGATCGACGAGGCCCGGCGGGAGGCGATCGCCGCCGGCCTCGCCGTTCAGTTCGACGTCGGCGATGCCGAGGCCCTGCCCTATTCCGATGCGCAGTTCGACGTCACGGTGACGATGTTCGGCACGATGTTCGCGTACCGGCAGGATGCGGCCGCGGCCGAGCTGGTACGGGTGACGCGGAGCGGTGGGCGGATCGTGATGGCCAACTGGGTTCCGGAGAGCTTCGTCGGCAAAATGCTGCGAGCGCACACGGCGATCGTGGCTCCCCCGGCCGGCATCCCGAGCCCGCTCGCGTGGGGCGTCGCCGAGAACGTGAGGGAGCGGTTCGGCAATCGGGTCAGCTCGCTCGAGTGCACGATCCGGACGCTCGAGCTGCGATTCCCCTATCCCCCCGCCGGGGTCACCGAGGTCTTTGCGGCCTGCTACGGTCCCACGATCGCGACGCTCAAGGCCGCCGGTCAGGAGGGCGCGAGCCGGCTTCGGGCCGACCTCACCCGACTCTTCGAGGAGCACAACCTGGCTCGCAACGGCTCGACCATCGTGGCCTCCGACTACCTGGAGGTCCGGGCCCGCGTGGCGTGACGCGCGTCAGCGGGCGCGCTCGAGCGCTTCGATATCGCCACCGCAGATGGCGCGCACGTTCCGCGTGACCTTGCCGGCGTCCCAGTCCCACCAGGCAAGGGCGATCAGGCGCTCAACGGTGGCGGCATCGAAGCGCATCCGGATCACCGTGGCCGGATTGCCGCCGACCACGGCGTAGGGCGGCACGTCACGGGTGACGACGGAGGCGGTGGCCACGATGGCGCCGTCGCCGATCGTCACGCCCGGCATGATGGTGGCGCGATACCCGATCCATACGTCGTTTCCCACCCGGGTGTCGCCGCGGTGGGGCCACTGCTCCGGCGCGGCAACCTCCCAGCCCTGGCCGAAGATCGGGAACGGATAGGTGGTGAACCACGAGGTCATGTGGTTCCCGCCGTTCATGATGAAGGTCGCCTCCGCGGCGATCGAGCAGTACCGCCCGATGACGAGCCGGTCCCCGATGAAATCGAAGTGGTAGAGGACGTGGTCCTCGAAGTGCTCCGGGCCGCGGGGATCGTCATAGTAGGTGTAGTCACCGACGATGATGCCGGGCCGGGTGATGAAGTGCCTGAGAAAGCCCAGGCGATCCACCCCGGGAAGCGGGCGTGGCGTATCGGGCGACGGGCCCTGCCCCAACGTCACCTCCCCTCCCTCGCCGCACCAATCGGCACCGCGTGGCCGCTCACGACGATGCCGCCGGTAACCGGGATCGCGACCTCGAGTCGGCTTGGCCGCCCCATCGTCTCCCCCTGCCGGATCACGATGGATGCAGGGACGTCGATCAGTCGGGCGTCCCGCAGATAGCCGCCGAGCGCGGCCGCGGCGGCGCCGGTCGCCGGGTCCTCGACCACTCCGCCGACAGGAAAGGGATTCCGCGCGTGGAAGAGATCGATCCGCTCGCGCCAGACGAGCTGGGCGGTGACGCAGCCGGCCTCGAGCAGGAGCGACTTCAGCGCATCGTAGTCATAGTCGAGGGCGGCGAGGCGCTCCCGGGTCGCGGCCGCGAGGACGAGGTGCCACGCGCCCGCAAAGGCAAGCACGGGCGGGATCGCGGGATCGAGCTCCGACTTCGTCCAACCGAGTGCGTCCAGCGTGCGATCGACGAGACCGGGAGGCGGCGGGAGCTGGCGCGGCTCGACCGACGTCAGCGACGCGCGCGGCAGTCCGTCGCGGTCGTCCACGTCGACGATCACCTCACCGGCCGGCGTATCGAAGCGATACCGACCGGTCCCGTCCAGCGCGCCCACCTGGACGCCCGCCGCGATCGTGGCATGGCCGCAGAACGGCACCTCGGCTTCCGGACTGAAGTAGCGCACGGTGCGCCGAGTCCCCGCGCCCGGTGCGAGGAACGCCGTCTCGGAAAAGCCCACCTCCCGCGCGATCCGCTGCATCGCCTCGGCGTCGGGCAATTCGTCACCGATCCAGACACCGGCGGGATTCCCGCCGGCGGGGCTCGTGGTGAACGCGCTGAGGTACGACAGGGCTCCGTGGGGAATCCGGGCAGGGGTCACGACCAGCTCCTCCGGTAGACATCGGTGTTGAGGTACTTGAGTCCGGAATCGGGCAGGAGCGTGACGACACGATGCCCGGGACCGAGTCGCTCGGCGATTCCGATCGCGGCGAGGACGTTGGCACCGCTGGACGTGCCGGCAAAGAGGCCCTCCTCCCGTGCGAGCCGCCGTGTCATCTCCTTCGCATCCTCCGTTCGCACCGGGACCACGTCATCAACCAGACTCGGCTCCCAGAGGGGCGGCGTGTACCCGATCCCGACGCCTTCGATCTTGTGGGGCCCGGGCTCCCCGCCCTCCAGTACCGCCGACTCGGCGGGCTCGACCGCGACGATCCGGACACCCGGCCTGACC
>DASTYH010000282.1:0-2688 GCA_035765075.1 Gemmatimonadales bacterium | reverse complement strand
ATGGACGGCCGCCTCGCCCTGGGCGGGGACGGGCAGGTGACCATCGGTGATACGGTCATGAAGGGCAAGTCGGTCAAGGTGCGGGCGCTCAAGGGGGGAAAGGTGCTCGCGGGGTTCGCCGGCTCCGTGGCGGACGCGCTCACCCTCTATGAGAAGTTCGAGGAGAAGCTGGAGCGGTATCCGGGGAACCTGCCGCGAGCCGCGGTCGAGCTCGCCAAGGACTGGCGGAGCGACCGCATGCTCCGGCGGCTCGACGCCCTGCTCGTCGTGGGCGACCGGGAGCACAGCTTCCTCCTGAGCGGGAGCGGCGAGCTGATTGAGCCGGACGACGGAATCGTCGCCATCGGGTCGGGCGGCAACTACGCCCTCGCGGCGGCGCGCGCGCTGCTCGAGCATCCGGGGCTCACGGCCCGCGAGATCGCGCAGCGCGCGCTCGACATCGCGGCGGACATCTGCGTCTTCACCAATCGCAACATCACGATCCTGGAGCTCGAGTGACCCTGCCGGACGCCCCCGCCGACGAGCTTCCTCCGCCCTGGCTCGAGGAGATGCCGCCGCGTCAGATCGTGGCGGAGCTCGACCGCTACATCGTGGGGCAGGAGGCGGCCAAGCGCGCGGTGGCGATCGCGGTGCGCAACCGCTGGCGCCGCGCACAGGCCCCCGACGACATCCGGGATGAGATCACGCCCTACAACATCATCATGATCGGCCCCACCGGGGTCGGGAAGACCGAAGTGGCCCGGCGACTCGCCCGGCTTTCCGGGGCGCCGTTCATCAAGGTCGAGGCGTCGAAGTTCACCGAGGTGGGCTACGTGGGACGCGACGCCGAGTCCATGGTGCGCGACCTGGTGGACGCGGCGATCAGCATGGTGCGTACCGAGCGGGAGGACGAAGTCTATCCGCAGGCGGAGCAGCGCGCGGACGAGCGGCTCCTCGACCTGCTCCTCCCCCAGCCGCCGGGCCCGGCGGACGGGCGGGCCAGCGGACGGGCGGACGAGTCCGCGACGCCGGAGAAGGTGTTCGTCGTCGGCTCGAGCGGTGAGGCGCGGGCCGAGACCGCGGACGAGGAGCGGCGGGCGCGCTCGCGGGAGAAGCTCCGGAAGCTCCTCGCCGACGGGAAGCTCGACGACCGCGAAGTGGAGATCGAGGTCTCGCCGCAGAGCTACCCGATGTTCGACCTCATGCAGCCCCCGCAGGGGATGGAGGGGCCGGACATCAACTTCACCGAGATGCTCCAGGAGATGATGCCGAAGCGCACCAAGCGGCGCCGGGTGAAAGTGCCGGAGGCGCGCCGGGTGCTCGTCGACGAGGAGCTGAAGAAGCTCGTGGACATGGACGACGTGGTGAACGAATCGCTCGACCGCGTCGAGAACCACGGGATCATCTTCATCGACGAGATCGACAAGATCGCCGGGGAGCGGGGCCAGACGGGGACGCCCGATGTCTCGCGCGAAGGGGTGCAGCGCGACCTCCTGCCGATCGTGGAGGGGTCGACGGTGCAGACCCGCTACGGCTTCGTCCGGAGCGACCACATCCTCTTCATTGCGGCGGGGGCGTTCCACGTCTCGAAGCCATCGGACCTGATTCCGGAGCTGCAGGGGCGCTTCCCGATCCGGGTGGAGCTCACCCCGCTCACCGAGGCCGATTTCATCCGGATCATGACCGAGCCGGAGAATGCGCTGACCAAGCAGTACCAGGCCCTCGTGGCCGCCGAGGGGGCGGAGCTCGTCTTCACGGCGGACGCGGTGGCGGAGCTCGCCCGGGTGGCGTTCATCGCCAACGACCGGATGGAGAACATCGGCGCCCGGCGGCTCCATACCGTGATGGCCGCCCTGATGGAGCAGCTCCTCTTCGACCTCCCGGAGCACCCCGAGAAGCGGATCGTCTACGACGCCGGCAAGGTGCGCGAGACCCTGGCGACGATCGTGAACGATGACGATCTCCGGCGCTACATTCTCTAACGGGCCGGCGCGGGCGGCGGTATCTTGGGGATGTCCTCCGTGACGGGACCCAGATGCAGGACCTGCTCCGACGCGTGGAAGCTGCCCTCGAGGGGCGGTACGTGGTCGAGCGCGAGCTCGGGCGCGGCGGGATGGCCGTCGTCTTCATGGGACGCGATGTCCGCCACGGGCGCGCGGTAGCGATCAAGGTCCTCCGGCCCGAGCTTGCCGCATCGCTGGCCGCGGATCGCTTCCTCCGCGAGATCGCCATCGCCTCGCGCCTGACCCACCCCCACATCCTTCCGCTCCACGATTCCGGCGAGGTCCCTCCCGACTCGCCGACCGGCTTCCCGCTGCTCTATTACGTCATGCCCTATGTCGAGGGGGAGTCGCTGCGCGACCGGATCCAGCGCGAGGGCCCCCTCCCCATCGGCGACGCGCTGCGGCTTGCGCGGGGAGCCGCCGCCGCCCTGGCGCACGCGCATGCCCACGGGGTGGTCCATCGCGACATCAAGCCGGAGAACATCCTGCTCGAGGACGGCGAGGCCGTCGTCGCCGATTTCGGGCTGGCGCGAGCGCTGGATGCCGCGGCGGACGATCCGCTCTCGCTCCCGGGGCTCGCCATGGGGACTCCGGCGTACATGAGCCCGGAGCAGAGCGCCGGCGCCGAGGTGGACGCGCGGACCGACATCTATTCCCTCGGCTGCGTGCTGTACGAGATGCTCGCCGGTGAGCCGCCCTTCTCCGG
>DASTYH010000281.1:0-4251 GCA_035765075.1 Gemmatimonadales bacterium | reverse complement strand
CAGGCGGGGCACTGGCGGAAGCGCCGCATGCTCGTGCGCTCCCGGTCGTACGGCATGGCCTCGATGACCGTAAAGCGGGGCCCGCAGTCCGTGCAGGTGATGAACGGATACCGGAACCGGCGGTCGGCAGGATCGAAGAGCTCGGCCTCGCAGGCGGCACAGAGCGCCACATCGGGAGAGACCGGCTGCCGGAACCCCGCCGGGTCCTCGCTCTCCTCGATCACGAAGCGCTCGCGGCCCTCCGCCGTCCCCGCTTCGACATCCAGGCCCTCGATGCGGGCGAGCGGCGGGGCCTCGCGAGTAATCGCCGTGATGAATTCCTCGATCGATTCGTCCGCCCCCTCCACTTCGATCCGCACCTCACCGGCCACGTTGCGCACCCACCCCGCCAGCGCATGGCGCATCGCCAGCCGGTGCACGAACGGCCGGAAGCCCACGCCCTGCACCACCCCGGTGATCCGGAGCCGGCGCGCGACGCGGGGAGGCGCGGCAACCGTCATCGTGCCGGGACGGCCCGAGACCGCGCCTCGGCCCGGAGGAACTCGAACCACGCGTCCATCCCCTCGCCGGTCAGCGCGGAGGTGAAGAAGAACCGGAGGTCGGGGTTCACGCTCCGCGCCGCCGCCACGGCGCGCTCCAGCTCGAAGGGAACGTGAGGGAGGAGGTCCATCTTGGTCAGCACGGCGGAGGACGAGTTCCGGAACATCGCCGGGTACTTGAGCGGCTTGTCCTCTCCCTCGGTCACCGAGAAGAGCACCACCTTCGACCGCTCCCCGAGGTCCCAGCCGGCGGGGCAGACCAGGTTCCCCACGTTCTCGATGAAGAGCAGATCGGTCTCGCTCAGGTCGAGCGCTTCCAGGGCGTGCTGCACCTGGCTCGCATCGAGATGACAGGCGCCCCCGGTGACGACGGCCTGCACCAGCCGGCTCGTGCGCGCAGCCAGCCGGTCGGCGTCGTTCCGGGTCTGCACGTCGCCGGTGACGACGCTGATGCGCATCGCGCTTCCGAGGGCATCCAGCGTCCGCTCGAGCAGCGTCGTCTTGCCCGATCCCGGCGACGAGACGAGGTTGAGCGCGGGAATCCCGGCGTGATCGAGCTGCCGGCGGACGTCGGCGGCGATCTCGTTGTTCCGGGCCATCACCCGTTCGCGGACCTCAATCGTCCGGACCGTCATCGTCCACCTCCAGAGATGCGAGCCGGAGGTCGTCCCCCGGACAGAGCGTGATGCTCGGCGTGGCGGCGCCGAAGGGCGGGGCGCCGAGCAGCGCCTCGAGGCAGAAGCGCAAATTGCCGATCTCGACGTTGGCCGCCTCGCCGACTTCCACGCTGACTCGCCGGAGCCGCGGGAGGCTCGCGGCGTCGAGATTCGCCTCCGCGATCCGGCAGACTTCGAGCGCCAGGCTCAGCTCGTGCATCAGGACGCCGCGAGCGCGGAGGGACGGGGGCCGAGCTCCTCGAGTCGCTCGATCACCCGCGCCAGCATCCGCGGGAGGGCGGCAGCGACCTGGGGACTGAGCGCCGTACGCATCTCCACCACGGCCGGCTCGATGCCGATGGCGATGAGGCGCGGCGGCAGCGTTCCCCGGAGCGCCGCGAGCGCCAGGACCTCGCCCAGGTCGATCTGGTGCGGCGAGAGCTTGTGGGCGAGCCTCCGCGGCACCGCATCCCCCTCGAGCTCGGTGACCGTGCCTGGCGCCGCCCCGGTGTGAATGGCGTCGAGGAGGATCATCACGTCGGCGGACTCGATCAGGTGGAGCAGGTTCATCCCCCACGTCCCGCCGTCCACCAGCTCCACGTCCCGGGGCACCGCCCCGCTCGCCGCCAGCCGCTCCAGCGCCGCCAGGCCGATGCCGTCGTCGCCCATCAGCGGGTTTCCCAGCCCGACGACGACTCTCGACCTGGCGGGCTCAGTCATCCTCGAACTCCTGGTCGGGCGGGACCATCCGCCCGCCGCTCACGATGGACGAAATGGTGCTGTTGTGCTCCAGGACATCGGCGCGAATGGACATGTACACGTGGATCGGCACGTAGATGGCAAAGACCCACGTGAGGACGTGATGGATGAAGCGCACGTTCGGCATGCCCCCCATCAGGGGACCGATCCAGTTGAACGCGCGGTAGAAGATGCTCGAGGCATCGTACTGGCCGTACATCGCGAAGCCCGTCACCACCTGCACCAGGGCCACGGCGTAGAGCATGGTATAGCTCAGCTGCTGCAGCGGGTTGTGGCCGAGGTAGGGCGGGGCCTCCTCCGGCCGGACCAGGAGGTAGGCACGGGCCTGGCGGAAGAGGTTCCGGATGTCGCGCGGGTGGTAGGGAATCAGCGCCTTCCAGCGCTCGTACCGGTTGCCGGCAAAGAGCCAGTACACCCTGACGATGGCCGTCATCACCAGCACTCCGGCCGCGGCGAAGTGGGCAAAGCGTACCCAGCCCATCAGGTAATGCGAGCTGGCCTCGCCGGAGGTCATGAAGTACGGCTTGCCGATGTAGAGACCCGTCACCGCCAGGACCAGGATCGAGAACGCCGCCACCCAGTGCATGACCCGGAGCGGGACGCCCCAGAGCGTAACCCACCGGAAATTGCCGGTGCGGGGGAGGTGCTCCGCCTGCATCGTCGTCATCGCAGCGTCACCTCCACGACCGGCGCTCCCGTCGCGTCCAGCACGTGCACGCCGCACGCCATGCACGGGTCGAAGGAGTGGATCGTGCGCAGGATCTCGAGCGGCTGCTCCGGCCGGAGCAGCGGATGGTTGTCCACCAGGGACGCTTCGTACGGCCCCATCTGCCCGGCCGCGTCCCGCGGCGAGCAGTTCCAGGTGCTCGGCACCACGCATTGATACCGGGTGATCCGTCCCCGGTTGATCTGCACCCAGTGACCCAGGGCCCCGCGTGGCGCGTCGAGATAGCCGTATCCTTCGGCGCGCTCGGGCCAGGTGGACGGGTCCCACTTCGCCTTGGCGAAGGTGGCCGTGTCTCCGCCCCGGATGCGGGCGATCAGTGCGTCGTACCACACCTCCATCCTCCGGGCCAGGAGGAGCGTTTCCATTCCCCGCGCGGCGGTCCGGCCCAGCGTGGAGAAGAGCGCCTCGGGGCCGACCGCGAGCCGGCCGAGGACCTCGGTCACGAGCGCGCGCACCTCCTCATGGCCGCTCGCGTAGGCGACGAGCATGCGCGCCAGCGGCCCGACCTGCATCGGGCGTCCCTCGTAGCGCGGCGCCTTCATCCAGGTGTACTTGTCGAGGCCCTGGAGATACTCCCATGGCGCCGGGGGGCCGGTGTAGCGCGGCGTCGTCTCGCCCTCGTACGGGTGGAGGCCGTTGCCGTCGCCCTTCTCGTACTCGTACCACGAGCTGGCGATCTCCTCCCGCACCTTCATGTGGTCGTAGGGGTGGACCTGCGTAAGGTCCTTGTCCAGGATGATCCCGCGCGGGAAGTAGAGCCGGCTCGCGTCCCGGACGTCGGCCTCGGGGAACTCGCCCACGGCGAGGTAGTTCGGCACCCCGCCGCCGATCGCGCCCCACTCCTTGTAGAAGCCGGCAATGGCCACGAGATCCGGCCAGTACACCTCCTCCACGAAGCGGCGCGCGCGACGGATCATCGCGTGGACGTCGTCGAGCCGCTCGGCGTTGATGGTGCCGGTGTCTTCCAGGTTGATCGCGCAGGCCATTCCCCCCACCAGGAAATTCGGATGCGGGTTCTTGCCGCCGAAGATCGTGTGCAGGCGGATGACGTCGCGCTGCCAGTCGAGCGCCTCCAGGTAATGCGCGACGGCGAGGAGGTTCACTTCGGGCGGAAGCTTGTAGGCCGGATGCCCCCAGTAGCCGTTGGCGAAGATGCCGAGCTGGCCCCCCGACACGAACCGCTTGACCCGGTCCTGCACCTCCTTGAAGTGAGTCTCCGAGTTGTTGGGCCACGGCGAGACCGACCGGGCGATCCTCGCGGTGCCGGCGGGGTCCGCGCTCAGCGCGCTCACCACATCCACCCAGTCGAGCGCGTGGAGGTGATAGAAGTGGATGACGTGGTCCTGGATCGTCTGCATTCCGTGCACGAGGTTCCGGATGATGTTCGCATTCGGCGGAATCTCGATGTCGAGCGCGTCCTCCACGGCCCGGCACGACGCGACCGCGTGCACCACGGTGCAGACCCCGCAGATCCGCTGGGTAAAGGCCCAGGCATCGCGCGGGTCGCGCCCCTGCATGATGATCTCGATTCCGCGGAACTGGGTCGAGGAGGCCCAGGCACTGGTGATCC
>DASTYH010000280.1:0-5919 GCA_035765075.1 Gemmatimonadales bacterium | reverse complement strand
ACCTTCCCGCCACGGCGATCGACACGCAGCAGGTCCAGAGCGGCCTCGTGGTGGCGGTGGGGCCGGGCGAGCCGGTCGCCGACCTCGGCGCTTTCGACGAGGAGCCGTGGAAGATGGAGCGCCGCGAGACCCGCCGCGGCGCCATGCAGACCCGCGTGGGCGATCACGCCATCTTCTTCCGGAAGGCGGCGGTCGAGATCAGCTTCGAGGAAAGGAAGTACCTCGTGGTCCCCCAGGCCGCGATCCTCGTCCTCGTCCGCGACGAGCTCCCCATCTGAGCGCGGAGTCCCCCTGCGCCCCGCCTTGCGTCGTTCCGTCCTTCCATCCTTCCATCCGAGATGTGCCACTTCCTCTACGTCGCGAGCCCGCTGACCCTGAGCGAGCTCCGGTCGATGCTGCCCGCGGGGCTCGTGGCCGATCTCCTGCCGCCCACGGAGGCGGCGCGTTTTCTCCGGCTGCATGAGGACGCCCGCACCGCCGTCCGCATCCTCTCGGGTGCCTGTTCCTGCGATCTCTTCCTCCAGCGGGACCGCGAGGGGCGCCGGGAGGAATCGGAGCTCCGCAGCCGGTACCGTGGATTCGGGCTCTCGCGCGATGCGCAGATCCGCGCCCTCGATCGTCATCGGCGAAGCCCGGGCAGCCGGAAGTCCCCCGCCCGATGGGCGGAGGAGCTCGCGGCGTTCGTGGCGGAGCACGCGCGAAACGCGGGGCCGACGCTCTTCTTTCGCGAGGTGAGCGGCGCCGGCCTGCGCGGTCCGGCCGGCGCCACGGTGCAGGTCACGGTCGACCAGGTCCGCGCCGCCCCCGGTGAGTGGCTGGCCGAGGATCGGCCCACCATCGTGGTGCGCTGACCGATGCGGCACCGCACCGGCGAATTCACCGGACATGGCGGCATCCGGCTCTTCCGCCAGTCGTGGCTCCCCGATACGCCCCCCCGGGCGCTGGTCCTCAACCTCCACGGGCTCGGCGACCATTCAGGACTTTACGTCGAGCTGGTGAGCCACCTCGTCTCGGAGGGGTTTGCCGTCCACTCGTACGATGCGCGCGGCAACGGACGCTCGGAGGGACAGCGGGCCTACATCGAGGCGTGGACCGAGTACCGGCTCGACCTGCGCGCGTTCCACGGCCTCGTCCGCGAGGAGGACCCCGGGCGGCCGGTGTTCCTCATAGGAACGAGCCTCGGTGGTCTCGCCGCGCTCGACTATGCGCTCGAATTTCCCGAGGGCCTCGCCGGCGTGATCGCGCTCTCGCCGCCGCTCGGCGCGCTGGCGGTGCCCAGGTACCTCCTGGCGCTGGGGCGGGTCCTGTCCCGCGTCTGGCCCCGCTTCTCGCTCGAGGCCGGCATGGACCTGAGCGGGCTCGCGCGCGATCCCGCCGTGGCCGAGGCGGTCCTCAGCGATCCGCTCTTTCACCGACTGGGCACGGCGCGCCTCGCCACGGAGGTCGAATCGACGATTGCGCGGATCCGGGGCATCCGCCGCTTCCCTGTTCCGCTCCTCCTGATCCACGGGACCGCCGACCGCATGGTTCCCCCCGAGGGGACCCGGGCCTTCCATGCCGCCCTGACGGGTGGCGATCACCGCCTCGTCGAAGTCGCGGGCGGCTATCATGCACTGGTGGCGGATATCGGACGGGAAGAGATTCTCGAGGCGATGACGCAGTGGATGGCCGAGCGGCTCTGACCGCGTCCGCTGGCCTCCCCTGATGCCCGCGCCTGCCCTAGATTCAGGCTGATACCACCACCAGCGGACGTATCCATGCCGGCAGTCAACGACCCGATCGAGCGCATCAGGGGCGCTCTTGCGGGCCGCTACGAAATCGAGCGGAAGCTTGGCGAAGGCGGCATGGCGCTCGTCTACCTTGCGCGGGACGTGCGGCTCGACCGCACCGTCGCGATCAAGGTCCTCCGCGGCGAAGTGGCGCTCGCCCTCGGCGGCGATCGTTTCCTGCGCGAGATCAAGCTCGCCTCGCACCTCCAGCACCCCAACATCCTCGCGGTCTGGGACTCCGGCGACGCCGACGGCGTGCTGTACTTCGTCATGCCGTTCATCACGGGGGAATCGCTCCGGGACCGGCTCGACCGCGAGAAGCAGCTCTCCCTCGAAGACGCCATCTCGATCACCCGCGAGGTCGCGGACGCGCTCCACTACGCGCACGCACAGGGAATCGTTCACCGCGACGTGAAGCCGGAGAACATCCTCCTCGAGCAGGGGCACGCCATCCTTGCCGACTTCGGGATCGCGCGCGCGGCGAGTGAATCGGGAACCAAACTCACCGAAACGGGGATGTCGGTCGGCACGCCCACCTACATGAGCCCCGAGCAGTCGCTCGGCGGCGATCAGATCGACGGGCGGAGCGACCAGTACAGCCTCGGATGCGTGCTCTACGAGATGCTCGCGGGGCAGCCGCCCTTCGAGGGCAACAACACGATGGCGATCCTCGCCAAGCACTCCATGGAGGCGGTGCCGAGCCTCCAGGTGGTGCGGCAGTCGATTCCCGACGATGTCGAGGATGCGGTCATGCGGGCGCTGGAGAAGACGCCCGCCGATCGTTTCCGGACGATGAAGGACTTCGGCGACGCGCTCGCCGCGGCCGACATCAGCACCGCGGCGCGGCGAACGCCCACGCGCGGCGGGATCCGCCGCCCGACGCCGGGGCGCGTCACGGGGCGGGTTGCCGCCCGCCCCGAGCCGCCGTCGCGGAAGAAGCTCGTCGTGATCCTCGCCGTCCTGGCCCTGGTGCTCGGCGGCGGCGGATTCTTCGCCTGGCGCCAGATCGGCGCCGGCGGCGCGCCGGCGGGGCCCGATCCGAAGCGCATCGCCGTGATGTACTTCGATACCCGCGGCGGCGATTCGCTCCAGTTCCTCGCCGACGGCCTCACCGAGGCGCTGATCGGCCAGCTGAGCCAGGTCGAGCCGCTCACGGTGATCTCGCGGAACGGCGTGGACGGCTATCGCGGCGCCGCGCCGGACAGCGTCGCCCGCGCGCTCAACGTCGGGACGCTGGTGCAGGGACGGGTGGAGCAGGCGGGCGACCTGCTGCGCCTGACGGTCGCCATGCTCGACGAGGAGGGCGAGGAGATCCGCGGGACCCGGAAAGTCATCGACCGTCCGCGCGGCGACATCTTCGCGCTGCAGGACTCGCTCGCGGTGGAAGTCGCCCAGTTTCTCCGGGCGCGCGTCGGCGAAGAGGTCTCGGTCCAGGAGAGCCGGGCCGGAACGCGGAACGCCACGGCGTGGGAGACCCTCCAGCGGGCGCGCGACGCGGCGGAGCGCATCGACCAGCTCATCGCCTCCCGGGACACGGCGGCGGTGAGCCGCCAGTTCGCGCGGGCCGACTCGCTCTTCGCGCAGGCCGCGGGGGAGGACGACCGCTGGGCGGCCCCGCACACCGAACGCGCCTGGCTCGCGTTTCAGCGGGTCCGGATCACCATCGCTGGCGGAGACCGCTCCGCCGCGGCCCGCTGGCTCGAGGCCGGGCGCGCGCATGCGGAGAACGCGGTCCAGCGATCGGCGCGTTCGCCCGACGCCGATGCACTCGAAGCGCGGGCCACGCTCGTCTACTGGCGCTGGCTGCTCGGGCTCGAGCCCGATCCCGATCGCGGCGAAGGCCTCCTCGACTCGGCCGAGGCGGACTTCCGGGCATCCATCGCCGCCAATCCGGGACAGGCATCGGCCCTGACCTCGCTGGCCCACCTCCTGGTCAACCGCGGGCGGGTGGCCGAGGCGCAGCTGGCCGCCACCGATGCCTACGAGAAGGACCCCTACCTGAGCGCGGCGAATACGACGGTGTGGCGGCTCTTCGGGACATCCCTCGATCTCGAGGACGAGGTCAATGCCCCGCGCTGGTGCGAGGAGGGACAGCGTCGCTTCCCGGAGGACCCGCGATTCGTGGAATGCCAGCTCAAGCTCTTCGCGCTGAGGAACTACCCGCCGGACATCCCGAAGGCGTGGCAGCTGCTCGAGCGTTACGTCGAGCTGAGCGCCCCGGAGATCCGGGACTATCGCCGGCTGCGGGGGGAAATGCTCGTGGCGATCGCCCTGGTCAGGGCCGGGCGCGCCGACAGCGCCCGGTCGGTCATGGAGCGGGTCCGGCAGAACACCGGGGACCTCGACCCGACCCGGGAACTCCAGTATTTCGAAGCGATTGCGCAGACGATGCTGGGCGACAAGGACCGCGCCTTCGAGCTGCTGGCCACCTACATCGCGGTCAATCCGTCCCAGCGGCGCTCGTTCCGGCTGGATGAAACCTGGTGGCTCCGGCCCCTCCGGGACGATCCCCGCTACGCCCGCCTCTCCGGTCCCGCCTAGCTCCCAGGAAGGCGCCCGCTGTCGGCCGTGATCTCCCTCTTACGCAAACCGTGTATAAAGGTAAGATTGGCCTGCTCCGGGGCCCTGCGGTTCCGCCCCCGGACCTCTCACAGCGAGCAGCAGAAGGAGTTTCACCATGAGCAGGATTACGGGTTTCGCGTTGGCGCTGGGCGCCGCGTGCGCCCTTGGCGCATGTGCGGGTGAGGGGGGGCAGCTGCCGACGTCCGAGGCGCCGGCGTTCCAGACGGGTGGCGTCGGGCCCGCCTGCAATCTCACCGATCTCCGGAAGGCCACGACGGCCCTGTTCGGGAACAAGCATCCCGCCAACGAGACTGCAAAGCTGTTCACGTCGAAGAATCAGAACACGACTGCGGTCACACCGTTCGCATACAACCTGTTCCAGTACATCGAGGCGAAGCGGGCCAACGCCTGGGTATCGGGGGACCCGGAGAAGGGCGCCGAGCTCACGCTCCAGGTCATCGCGTGCTCGCCTCTCGATTACACCGATGATGCGCTGGAAGGCACGACGAACCTCGCAGCGGCGAGATCGGCATTCGAGGATGCGCTCGACCTTGCCGGCACCGGCACGTATGCGGTTCGAGGCGGGGTAGCTGGCGAGACCGAGATCACGTCGAAGAACCTTCAGGCCGGCCTTGGCGCCCCAGGCGACTTTGCCACCTGGTTCGGCGGCGTCGGGAAGCGGTCGCTTGTCATCGGGTATTCGATCACACCGCTCGAGTTCTCGACCGAGGATGAGGCCGGCGTGTACTACGACTGGTCGCTGGTACGTCCGGCCGGCTCGGCAGCGCTCGAGGGCCTGGCGACCATCAGCTACTGCGTCTCGAACGCGTTCGACGGGATCGATAACGAGCTGCGGGTGCAGCATCTTCCCTCGGGCCAGGGGGGCACGATCCTCCCGATTCCGGTGGGAGACGGCGTTTCCGGCGTATCCTGCGATCCGAACCTGAGCCTGCAGCCGGCAGCCCCGATGTCGTTCGCATCGCGGCTATTCGAAGGCCTTTTCGACATGATCCGGCCGGCCCCGCTCTTCGCGGGCGCGGTCCTCAAGGGCCCTGTGAGCGGAACGCTCGGTGATTTCAGTCCGACCGGCGTGGTTGATCCGAACGCGACCATCATATCGTTCGCCGTTCTCCCGACGGGGGGCACCACGAACACGGACCTGCCCCTGCAGGTACTCGTCACCGGTGCGCAAGGCACGCCCTGGGCGGGTATCACGGTCAGCATCACGGCTTCGGAGAACAACGGCGCCACTCTGGCGCCCTGCGGAACCGAGGCGGTGACCAATGACGATGGCCTCGCGATCTTCGAGCATTTTCAGATCAACAAGCCCGGCACCGTGCACCTGACGGCCACCACGATCGAGACGCCGGAAGGGATTGCCCAGGATTACGATGAGGTGAGCATCCTTTCGGAGAACTTCGTCATTACCGGCGCCGGCAATGCCGGCTGCACCCAGCCGGAGTAGCGAACCGAACCTTGCGGTTCGGGTTTTCTTCGGTATCTTGACCGGAGAACCCGAACGACGAGGTCCCGATGCTCCGCTCCAGCCTGTCCTCCGCGTCCCCCGCCGCTCCCGCGCCGGGGGACG
>DASTYH010000279.1:0-2606 GCA_035765075.1 Gemmatimonadales bacterium | reverse complement strand
GGACTTCGAGGACGTCGCGGCGGAGAACCACCGGAAGTGCCTCCTCGATGCGATCAGGAGCGGCTTCCTGGCCACGGCGCCGATCCTGCTCATGCACCTCCGCTACCTGCGTCTTCGCTCGGACGGGGCCGGCCGCCTGTATACGCGCATGGCAGCATCGGCGCGGGGCGCGTCGGGCGCCGGGCGGCGGCCGGCGGCCGGATGGCGCCCGCGGCCGTACACCGGTCGCCGTGGTCCGCGTGTCGGCCGTGGCTCGAGCGCCGCTCCGCCGCCCACTACACCCTCGCCTCCGCCATCCGCGCCTCCGCCATCCGCGCCTCCGGCATCCGCGCCCCCGGCATCCGCGCCCCCGGCATCCGCGCCCCCGGCACCGCCCCGGCATCGCCAGGATCCGCGGCCGCACGATCCGGGAAAAGCGCCTCCGGGCAAGGGCCCGTTCAAGGGCGATCCGGCACAGCGCGAATGGCACCGGGAGAACTGGCACCCCGACCCAACGCAGGCGCATCCGGCAACGCGCGCCATGGGGAGCCCCGAGATCTACGACAACGCCGATCGCGCCGCGGTCGAGCGGTACAACTCGGCGCGTCAGTCCGGCCTCGACGATGCAGCCGCGCGCCAACAGTCGTACGACGAGTGGTGGCGGAGCACACAGGAGCAGCGGCGCGCGCGCGGCGTCTATCAGATCCCCGGTGGGTTCGGGGATGCGTGGGCGGAATGGGTGCCCGATCAGCCAATCGGAAGTCCTGTGCCCTCAGGCGGGTCCCCTCAGTCCGGAGGCGCCACCATCTCCGGCTCACCGATGGCCTCGACGGTTGGCGGCGCTTCATCGCCGACGGGCGGATCACCGATGGCGACCTCCACCGGCCCATCGCCAGCGGCCACCGTCAGCGATGCGCGCATGGCGGTGGGTCTCGCCGGGCTTACGGGAGGAGACGACTGATGCGGCGCACGCTCGCCACCCTGCTCGCCGCCTGCGCGGCCTCGCAAGCGGCCGCCGCACAGGAGGCCGGACGCATCCCCCTCTGCCCCGGCCTCACGATCGTCTCCGCGATCAGCCGCCCCGAGGGCGACTACGAGTCGATCAAGACGATCGCGAGCGCCGATGCGCGCGGCATCCTGGTGAACTACTCCGCCCAGGTGCCCACCCCGCATGGGTCGCTCCGCAACTGGCGGATGCGCCGCATGGTCCTGCGCGAGGACCTCGGATCGGCCACGCTGTACGCGCACTACTTCCACTCCCATGGCTCGCTCACGATCCCGGGAAGCACCGCGCTCGGCGTCTCCACGGCGGTGCTGCGCTCGCTCAAGCGCACCGGGGCGGCCGAGCTCGGGCTCATCGCCGAGGAGAACCACGGCTACCCCGCAGACCGGACCAAGGCGCCGAACCTGTACGACTACGAGGAGACCTGGAAGCTCCGGCGGGTCGGCACGGGGACGGTGCCGGTGCCGGTGACGGTGAACGACGCCGCCGGCACCCTCCCCACCATCCATGCCCGCGGCTCCCACCTCGGCGACAAGGTGGACTTCTGGTTCCTCGACGACGAGGAGAATCCGCTCGCGCTGCAGTTCGCGTTCGCGAGCGGCAGCGACGCGATGCTCGCGGCCCGCGTCGTGAAGATCTCCCACCGCTGCAGCGGCTCGAGCCGCACCGAGGGCGAGGAACGCATCCTCCGGCTCGAGCGCGCGCTGCGCGAGCAGCGCCGGGCGGTGGTCTACGATCTCTACTTCGACTTCAACAGCGAGACGATCCGCGAGGAATCGGAGCCGACGCTGCGCGAGATCGCCGAGGTGCTGCGCCGGAACCCCGACTGGAAGCTCTCGATCGAGGGGCACACCGACAACGTTGCGAGCGACCAGTACAACCTCGACCTCTCCGGCCGTCGCGCCTCGGCGGTGAAGGCGGCGCTCGGCAGCCGCTTCGGCATCGCCGCCGCGCGACTCACCACCGCGGGCTTCGGAGAGTCGAGTCCCCGGGACCGGAACGACACGCTCGAAGGCCGGGCGCGGAACCGCCGAGTGGAGCTCGTCCGCCGATGACCACGAATTCCGTGCTTTCGCTCGCACTCGCTCTCTCCGGCGCGCTCCTGCACCCCGCCCTGGTTGCTGCGCAATCACCGCTTCCGCCGGTCCGCCGGGAGTTCCCCTTGAACTGCCGGGGCGGCGCCGGGCTGGTGTTCGACACGCTCGTCGTGGTGCCGGACAGTCAGCGCGTACGGCTCATGCTGACCTTCACCGCCAATGTCATGGCCTCGGGCCCCGAAGGCCAGGGACTCGAGCCCGGCTCCTGCGCCTGGGTGGACCGCGCGCTCACCGATGCCGAGCCGCGGCGCATCCAGTTCGCCATCGGAATGACCGACTCCGCGCCGGCGCAGACGGTGCGCGACAGCGGCATGTACTGGGGGTTCCTCGCCCACACGACCGACAGCGGGTACATCGCCAGCGTGGGGTATCGGAACTGGGAGGCGTCGGCGGGAACGGCGGAAGCGGCCGGAACAGCGGAAGCCGAACCAACGGCGTCCGCTGGGCGGCGGAGCTTTCCACTTCCCTTCGACGTTCGATACCTCCCGCTCTTTGCGGTTGGCATGGCGGTGATCGTGGGCGTGCCC
>DASTYH010000278.1:0-3063 GCA_035765075.1 Gemmatimonadales bacterium | reverse complement strand
CGGAGATCCGCCACCACCGTCCCCTCGTCCACCTGCGGGAGGATCTCACGCGGGAGCTGCACGAAGACGAGTGCGGTGAGGACGATGAGCCCGAGCGCCGCCGCGAACACCGTGCGCGGCCGTGCGAGGCACCAGGTCATGCCGCGCTCGTACCACTCGGCGATGCGGTGGCCGAGCGCTGAGAGCCGAGCGAGCCGGTCAGTGCCGGGTGCCGCGGCCGGCGCCACCGGGCTCCTCTCGCGCCGTCCCACCATCATCACCGGCATCAGCGTGAGCGCCAGCAGCAGCGATGCCGCGAGTGACGTCACCACGCTGAGACTCAGGTCCCGGAAGAGCGCGGCGGCGAGCCCGCGGACGAAGACGATCGGACCGAAGACGAGAAGCGTGGTGAGCGTCCCGGCGATGAGCGGACCGGAGACCTCGTCGCAGGCGCGGATCGCCGCCTCGACGGCGGGGACGCCCTGCTCCCGGTACCGCGCCGTGGCCTCGGCCACGACGATGGCATTGTCCACCAGGAGCCCGACCCCGAGCGCGAGGCCGCCGAGGGAGAGGATGTTGATCGTGACGTCGAGCGCCTGGAGGATCACGAGCGCCATCAGCACCGAGAGCGGCACGATGAGGCCGATGGCGAGCGAGCTCCGCACGTCGCGGAGGAAGAGGAGGATGACGAGCAGCGAGAGAAAGCCGCCGGCCACGATCTCCTGGATCAGGTTGCCGAGCGCGTCGTTGACGAACTCCGCCTGCGCGGCCACGACGGTCATCGTGAGGTCGGGGAATTCCTCCTGCAGCGCCTCGATCGACGCGTAGATCCCCTTCGTCACCGCCACCGTGTTGCTGCCGGCGTCCTTGTAGACCACGAGGCCCACGGCGGGCGCGCCGTCGAGCCGGGTCACCGTGCGCGGGTCGGCGAGCCCGGCGCGCACCGTGGCCACGTCGGCGAGCCGGATCCCCGAGCGCGGGGGACCCACCGGCGTGTTCCCGATCTCCTCGGCGCTCCGGAACTCGGTGAGGGCGCGCACCGAGAAGCGGAACTGCCCGCGCCGGATCGTGCCGCCGGGCGCGCTCCGGTTGGCGTTTTCTACCGCGGTGGCGATGTCGTCGGGGGAGAGTCCGAGCGCGCGCATCCGCTCGGGATCCACATCGATCCGGATCTCGTCGGCCGGCGCGCCGACCACGGCCACGCTGGCCACTCCGTCGAGCTGCTCGAGGCGCCGGCTGTGGACGTCCTGCGCCGTCCGCGCGATGGAGCGGAGGTCTCCCTCCCCGCGGAGCGCGAGCACCGCGATGGGGCGCTCGCCGGGGTCGCTGGTGAGGAGCGTCGGGCGCTCGGCGTTCTCGGGGAGCGACTGGCGCGCGTTGTCGAGCCGCTCGCGCACGCCGAGCACCGTGGAGGGCATGTCGGTGCCCCAGGCGAAGCGCGCGGTGGTGGTGGCCTCGCCGTTCCGGCTGAGCGAGCGGAGCTCGACGAGCCCCGGTGTCGCCGCGAGCGCCTGCTCGATCGGCTCCGCCACGAAGCGGGAGACCTCGGTGGCCGCGGCGCCCGGGTAGGCGGTGCGGACAGTGAGGACGGGAAGCGTGACGTCGGGAAGGAGCGAGACCGGGAGCCGGCCAAGCGACACCGCGCCGAGGAGCACGATGGCGAGCGTCGCGGCCACGGTCATGACCGGCCGGGTGACCGCGGACGACGACAGGGACATCGTCAGTCCGTCTCTGCCTTTGCGACCACTCGCACCGGCGCATCGTGCGTGAGCGTCAGGTGCCCTTCGACGAGCACCGTGTCTCCCGGCGCGACAGGGATCTGCCCGGTGGATGAATCGGGGAGCACCTCGGTCTCGAGCCCGTTCGAGCGGCCGGGGTTGATGTACACCCACTGCGCGCGCCCTTCCTTCACCACGAAAACGAGCGGGCGGCCGTCGCGCTCGAGCACGGCGGGGGCGGGGACCACGATGCGGTTGGAGAGGCGGGTGGACTCGAGCCGGACGTCGGCGTACATGCCGGGCCGGAGGACACCGTCGCTCCGGAACCGGACGAGCACGCGTCCCGCCCGCGTGGCGCTGTCGATCATCGGGAGCACCGCCGCCACGCGGCCGATGATCTCGCGGCCCGGCGCCGCCGCGGCGGTGATGACCGCCTGCCCGCCCACGCGGATCAGGGGAAGGTCATGCTCGAGCACCGACGCCTCGATCTGGAGGTCGCTGATGTCCACGACGACGGCCACCTGGTCTCCCGCGCTCAGCCGCTCCCCCGCCGCGACGTCCACCCGGTCCACCACGCCGGCAAAGGGGGCGGTGATCACGGCACGGTCCCGGTCGAGCTTGGCGCGCTCGAGCCGGACGCGTGCGCCGGAGAGCCCCGAGCGCGCGAGCGCGTTGCGCCGCCGCTCCTCGGTGGGGGGCTTCCCGGAGACGATCGAGTCGGGAACGATGTTGTCGTTGTACTGCACCTCCGCCTGCTCGACCGCCGCCTGCGCCTCCTCCACGGCCAGGTCGAAGGGCCGGGGATCGAGCTTCACCAGCGCCTGCCCGCGCGTCACCCGCTGGCCGGGAACGACCAGCACCTCCGCGACGGTGCCCACGGTCTCCGAGCGGAGGGTGGCGACGGCTTCGGAGCGGACCTGGGCGGTGGTGGGGACCGTGAGGACGAGGTCTCCCTGGCGCACCGTCTCGCCGACCACGGGAAGCGAGAGCGCCGAGGCGGGGGCCGCGGTGGAGTCGGCGGCGGTCTCGGCGCTGGCGTTCTTGTCCTTGCACCCGGTGCCAGCTGCGATCACGCCGAGGACGAGAAGCAGAAGCCGCGCGTTGACAGATCGCTGAATCATGGGCCGCAGGCTCAGGTGAATGGATGTGTCAGCGGAAGGATGCTCAGCCGGAACATATGGACGCAGCGCTATTCCAGCCCGGGAACCCGATAGACCATGACGCGCTGGGACTCCTGGCCCTCCTCTACGAGCGCCAGACGGCTTCCGCGCACGACAACCGGCACATCCGGATCCCTGGCCGGAGCGGCAATGGAGCCGACGCGCTCTCCGGCGGCCGCTTCCCACACGTCGAACCGATACCCGGT
>DASTYH010000277.1:0-2976 GCA_035765075.1 Gemmatimonadales bacterium | reverse complement strand
GCCGGGGGGTGGTTCGGGACATCGAGGAGACCACGCGCGCCATCGCCCGGGCGATGAAGGACGCGCAGCGGATGGCGGGCGTCGAAGTCGGGACGGTCTACTGTGGCATCGCGGGCGAGCACGTGGCGGGGCGCAGCTCGCACGGCATGGTGAGCGTCACCGGCGATGAGATCCGGACGAGCGACGTCGCGCGCGTCAACGACATGGCGAGCAACGTCTCGTTCGGCCGGGACCACGAGCTGCTGCACGCGATTCCGCAGGACTACCTGATCGACCAGCAGGCCGGCATCAGCGAGCCGATCGGAATGACCGGCTCCCGGCTCGAGGCGGAGGTCTACCTCGTCACGGTGCTGTCCAGCGCCATGCAGAATCTCCGGCGCTGCGTCGAGCGGGCGGGGTATCACGTGGGCGAGTTCGTGCTGGAACCGCTCGCCGCCTCGCTCGCCGTGCTCACGCCCGACGAGCGGGAGCTCGGCTGCGCCATCGTGGAGCTCGGGGGCGGATCGACCAACGTCGCGGTCTTTCACAACGGGAAGATCCGCCACACCGCCTCGCTCCTCTGTGCCGGCGGCCACGTGACGGGCGACATCGTTCACGGCCTCCAGGTGACGCAGCACGACGCGGAGCGCCTGAAGGAGCGGTACGGGGCGGCCTACGAGCCGCTCGTGCCGGAGCAGGACGTGTTCGAGCTCCCCAGCACGCCGGCGCAGGGACCGCGCACCGCGCAGCGGCGGATGCTCGCGCACATCATGCACATGCGGCTCCAGGAGATCCTCGAGTACGCGCTCGACGAGGTGACGCGGGCGGGATACCACCAGCGGCTTCCCGCCGGCGTGATCCTCACCGGCGGCGGCGCCCAGGCCCCGGGGATCGTGGAGCTCGCGCGCGACGTCTTTGCCCTTCCCGCGCGCGTCGGGGTTCCGGGCGAGCGGCTGCGCGGCCTGGCGGACAGTGTCGAGTCGCCGGTGATGGCGGTGCCCGTCGGCCTGGTGCTGTACGGGGCCCGCCAGCTGGCGATCAGCGGGTTCGGTACGGGCGGCCGGCGGTCGCTCGGGGTGGACAAATACTTTGCGCCGGTGAAACGTTGGCTGCAGGACTTCTTCTGAGTCGTGCCGAGAGGGGACGCCATGATATTCGAGCTGGAAGAGAGCGGCGCGCAGAACGCGCAGATGAAGGTGGTCGGCGTCGGCGGCGGCGGCGGCAATGCCGTGAATCGCATGATCGAGGAGGGCCTGCAGGGCGTCGAGTTCATCTCGGTGAACACCGACTCCCAGGCGCTCTCGACGTCGAAGTCCGACATCAAGCTGCAGATCGGGAAGAAGCTGACGCGCGGACTCGGCGCCGGCGCCAGGCCCGAGATCGGGCGGCAGGCCATCGAGGAGAACCGGGATGAGATCGCCCCGATGCTCTCCGGTGCCGACATGGTCTTCGTGACCTGCGGCATGGGGGGCGGGACGGGCACGGGGGCGGCACCGATCATCGCGCAGATGGCGCGCGAGGCGGGCGCACTCACGGTGGGCATCGTCACCAAGCCGTTCCTCTTCGAGGGCCGGAAGCGGATGCGGCAGGCGGAGACCGGCATCAGCGAGATGCGGAAGAGCGTGGACACGATGATCGTCGTTCCCAACGAGCGGCTCCTCGCCGTCGTCGGGAAGGGGATCCCGTTCCAGGACGCCCTCAAGAAGGCGGACGAGGTCCTCCTGCACGCCACGCAGGGCATCGCGAGCCTCATTACCGCCACCGGCATCATCAACGTCGACTTTGCCGACGTGCGCACCGTCATGCAGAACGGCGGTGCCGCGCTCATGGGGACGGGCATCGGCCGCGGCGAGAACCGGGCGCTGGAGGCGGCGCAGCAGGCCATCTCGAGCCCCCTCCTCGACAATGTCTCGATCGCCGGGGCCATGGGCGTCCTCATCAACATCATCGGCGGCGAGGACCTCACCCTCGGCGAAGTCACCCAGATCAACGACATCATCCACGACGCGGTCGGAGACGAGGCGGAAATCATCTTCGGCGCCGGGAAGGACGCGGCCATGCATGGCGAGGTGCGCGTCACCGTGATCGCTACGGGGTTCGACCGGGCGGTGACGGGCGCGGAACCCGCAGCGTCGGCGCGACAGGGGGCCGGTGGAGGCGTCCTGCCGTTCCCCCGCATTGGCACGAAGCGTGCACCCGAGACCCCCCAGCAGGCCGCCTCGGCGAACACGCCGCGCGTCACCCCCCGCACCAGCACCCCGGTGCCCGCGCCGAATCCTCCGGCCGGAGGGAGTGGATCGCACGACATGCCCGAGATGGAGATTCCAACCTTCATCCGCAGGCAAATGGACTGATGGCTCGCTTCCGGATTCCCCTTGCCGTCGCGGTCTTCACGATAGCCGCGTATTTCGCCACGACCGGCAGCTGGCCGTGGCATCGCCTGGAACCGGTGTCGGATACGCCGCTCGCCACGGTCATGAAGGTGGCGGAGGCAACCCACACCGAGCTGGCCGACACGCTGCGTCGCGGGGAGACCCTCTCGGAGCTCTTCGCGCGGCAGGGCGTGGCCGGCATCGACCTGGCGTCGCTCAAGGGCACACTCGATCCGCGCCGGCTCCGCGCCGGGCTCGTCTTCAATTTCCGCCGGCCGGTCGAGGACTCCGTTCCCGATCGTATCACGGTCCGGACCGGGCCCGAGCAGCGCGTCCGCTTCATCCGCGCGGCGGCGGGGTGGGACATGGACGTCGAGCCGATCGCCTGGGCGCCCGAAGTGGTGCGCGTGGCGGGGAAGATCGACAACTCGCTCTATCTGGCACTCGATCAGGGCGTGCCGGACACGGTCCTGGAGGGGCCGGAGCGCGAGCGGCTCGCGTGGGGCATCGCCGACGTCTTCGCGTGGCAGGTGGACTTCTCGCGGGACGTGCAGCCGGGGGACGCCTTCCAGGTGCTCGTCGAGCGGCTCGTGTCGGAAGAGGGCGAGGTCCGCTACGGCCGCGT
>DASTYH010000276.1:0-8020 GCA_035765075.1 Gemmatimonadales bacterium | reverse complement strand
CTCGCCCTCGGTACGAGCGATTCCTTCACGACGGGTGGGGCGACGTACACGATTGCGGGGGGCACGGCGCTCGACTCGGTCCGCCTCGCAGGCCTTTCCCGCGCTCCGGGGATCGAGGTGCTGATCATCCTTCCGGGCGAGTCGCTGCCCGGCGGCGCCGATTCACTGGGCGCCGTGCCGCTCCGCTACGTGGACCTGGCCGGAGCCGGCCCCGCGGCGGAACCGGCCCGGCTCGCCATCGTCGCGCGGTCGAGTCCGCTGGCGGAGCTTCCGCGACGGATCGACCGCTGGTTCCTCGGGGCGATCGTCGTCACGCTGCTGCTCGCGCTGGGACTCGCGCTGTGGCTCGCCACCCGGGTGAGCCGGCCCATCCGCGAGCTCTCCGCCAGGACGGCGGCCCTGGACCTCGACCGGCTCGATCAGGACTTTGCCAGCGATCGACGCGACGAGCTGGGCGATCTCTCCAACCTCCTCGATGCGATGACCCGGCGGCTCCGGGCCGGCGCCGTCCGGCTGCGCGAGGCGGAGCGCCGCGCCGCCTTCGGCGACCTCGCGCGGCAGGTGAATCACGACATCCGGAATGGCCTCGCCCCGATGCGCCACGTCGTGCGGCATCTGGGGGAGGTGGCGTCGGAGCATCCCGCCGAGCTCCCCGCCGTCTTCGCCGAGCGGCGCGCCACCCTCGAGTCGAGCATCCAGTACCTGGAGGAGCTCGCGCGGAATTACGCGCGCCTCGGGCCGGTGCCCGCGCCGGGCGCCACCGACCTCAACGTCGTCGTGCGCGAGGTGGCCCGTGCGCTCGCCGGGGACGGCGCGCGGATCGACACGCAGCTCGCCGACGGAATCCAGCCGGCGCGCGCCGACGCCGTGACCCTCCGCCGCATCGTCGAGAACCTCGCCGTCAACGCGGTGGAGAGCCTGCCGGGCGGCCGGGGCACGGTCACGCTCGCCACGCGACCGGGAGCGGATCCGCAGCATGTGCGCCTGATGGTCTCGGACACCGGATCGGGCATGACGCGCGCCGAGCTCGAGCGGGCGTTCGATGATTTCCATACCACCAAGCCGACGGGAACCGGGCTCGGCCTCTCCGTCGTCCGGCGCCTCGTGGCGGACCTGGGCGGCTCGCTGCAGGTGAGCACCGAGCCCGGGGCGGGCACGCGGTTCACGATCGATCTCCCCTGCACCGATGCCGGGCCCGCGCTCCCGGGCGTCGGCTGAGGAGCGTTCTCCCATGTCGCTCGTCCTCATCGTCGATGACGTCCGCCCGATGGCGGAGCAGTACGCGTACGACCTCCGGCGCCTCGGCGGGTACGACACCGCCGTCGCGGGGGGCGGCGAGGAGGGGCTCGCGCGCATCGCGCAGGGCGACGTGGACTGCGTGATCCTCGACCTCGAGATGCCGGGGATCGACGGCTTCGAGGTGCTGCGCAGGCTTGCGCGGCGCGGCGTCGAAACACCGGTCATCGTGTATACGGGAACCGGCAACTTCGATCGCTGCATCCAGGCGGTCCGCCTCGGCGCCTACGGATTCATCGACAAGGCCGAGCCGATGGAGCGCGTCGTCCACGAGGTGGAAACCGCGCTCGAGCGGCGGCGGCTCCGCCTCGAGCTCGCCACGCTGCAGCGGCGTCTCGGAGAGACCTCGCTGGTGGGCACGAGCCCCGCGCTCCTCCGGCTGCGGGAAGCGATCGCGCGGGTGGCACCGGTCCCGAGCACCGTGCTGATCGCGGGAGAGAGCGGCTCGGGAAAGGAGCTGGTGGCGCGGGACCTCCATCGCCTCGGGCCCAATCCGGCCGGCCCCTTCAACGCCATCAACTGCGCGGCGCTGCCGGAGCAGCTCGTGGAGAGCGAGCTCTTCGGCCATGAGCGGGGGGCCTTCACCGGCGCCACCGGCACGCGGCAGGGCGCCTTCGAGGCCGCCGGACGAGGCACGCTCTTTCTCGACGAGATCGGCGAGCTTCCCCTCGCGGCGCAGGCCAAGCTCCTCCGCGTCCTGGAGGACCGGCAGGTCACCCGCCTGGGCGCCACGCGGCCGATCGCCGTCGAGGCGCGCGTCGTCGCCGCCACCAACCGGAATCTCGACGAGGAAGTGGCGGCGGGACGCTTTCGCGAGGACCTCCTCTACCGCATCAACGTCCACCTTCTCAGCGTTCCTCCGCTCCGGGAGCGGCGCTCGGACATTCCGGCACTCGCGGAGCGCCTCCTCGCCGCGGCCTGCTCCCGGTTCGGGATGCTCCAGAAGCGGATTTCCGGCGAGGCGATGGATCTGCTGATGGCTGCGGAGTGGCGGCGGAACAACGTGCGCGAGCTCCGGAACGTCATCGAGCGGATGACGATCGCGGCCGACGGCGAGATCATCCGGGCCGAGCACGTGCCGGCAGAGATCAGGGGAAGCGAGTCCAGGGCACCGGCACCGGAAGGCACGACGTTCCAGGAGCTTCGCGCCGAAGCCGAGCGGCAGATCGTCCTCGCCGCCCTCGAGCGGCACGAGTGGCACATCACCCGCACCGCCGAGGCGCTCGGCCTCGCCGACCATTCGAGCCTCCTCAAGCTGATGCGCCGCCTCGGTATCGGGCGAGACTGAACCACGGAGGCCCGGAGGGGTTCGTTTTTCAGCACACGGTCCGTGCGGACACGGCCGGTGCCTTCCCGCCGTGTCCGCGCGGACACGAATCGGGTCCGAACTACCCCCGCCGGCTTCCTGCCGAAGATCTCAACCTGTTGCTGCAGAAGTACGTGCGATCTCAGTGGGTCACCACGGCACACGTGGCCTCCGCATTGCCTTCTCCTCCGGTGTCCGCGAGCAGTTCCACCGGCGCCCCGCGCCACACCGAAGGAGCACGCCATGTCGAACCCCCGCCGCCTCACGATCGTGATCGTCACCGCGCTCGTCCCCGCGGCACTTCTCGCCTGCGGCTCGGGTGAGCCCAGGCCGACCAACACCACCTCGGCCGGCGCCACGCCGGCCGTCGCGGCCACCGCCGTGGCCGCACCCGAATCCATCGCGCCCGCCCCGTCCGTGGCGATCGCGTACGAGGATGCCGAGAAGGTCTTCCGCTCCGGGGACTACGCGGAAGCCGCCGCGCTCTTCTCGTCCTACACCGAGCGCCGCCCGGAGAACGTCTGGGGCCATTACATGCTCGGCCTCTCCTCGTGGAAGGCGGGGAACCTCGCGCAGGCCGCGACGGCGTTCAATCGCGCCCTCGAGATCGACTCGACGCACCTCAAGAGCCTGATCAACTCGAGCCGGGTGTATCTCGAGCTCAATGAAACGGAGCAGGCGCTCGATCGGACGCGGCGCGCCCTCGAGATCGATCCGGGGTCGGCCGATGCCCTCCGGCTCCGGGCTCGCGCCCTGCACAATGCCGGCGAGCTCGAGAGCGCAATCGAGAGCTACCGTGCGGCGCTCGTCATCGACGAGGACGATGTCTGGAGCATGAACAACCTCGGACTCATCTATATCGAGCTCGGCCGCACCGCCGACGCGATCCCGCCGCTCGCCCGGGCCGTCGAGCTCCGCCCGGCTGCGCCGGTGTTCCAGAACAACCTCGGCATCGCCCTGGAGCAGGCCGGCCACTACACATCCGCCCGCACCGCGTTCGAGGCGGCGCTCGCCGCAGACAGCAGCTATGCCAAGGCGGCGGTCAATCGGGACCGGGTGATTCCGCTCGCCGAGAAGTCGGGCGCGTACTCGATCGACCTCGGCGAATACGCCGAGCAGTTCGAGATGCAGATCCGCCTGTGGAAGAGCGCGGTCACCACCCAGCCCGCCGACAGCGTGGTGGACGTCGAACGGGACACGGTGCCGGAGGGGGAGCCGCGGGAGTGAGTGTCCGCGGCAGTCAGCCGAATCGAGAAGCCCGGGGCGATTGCCCCGGGCTTCTCGTGTGCGGCCAGACGGGGGCACCGGCGTCACCCGGCTTACCCCTCCACAATCCAGCGACACACGGGAGCCGCCCGATGAGACCGGCCTGGTGCCTAGTACTCCTCTTCTGCGCCGCCTGCCTCGACAACGCCGGGCCGGAGGACTTTCCGGCACAGGAGATCCGCGTCCTCTCGGCGCCGGAGGGCCCCCGGTTCCCCACGGATACGCTCGACAGCGTGGTTGCCGTCCAGGTCATGGACGAACGGGGAAATCCCTCCCCCGGCCGGCCTGTGGCCTGGAGCGCCACACATGGGGGCCTGCTCCTCGCGGCATCGGATGTGACGGACGCCCACGGCGTGGCGCGCGCCGTCTGGATCCTCGGTGTCGTTCCCGGAACGCAGACTGCAACCGCCACGGTCACCTCGAGTGACCTTTCCATCTCCATTCCGGTGGAAACGGCAGGATGGCGCGTCGCCGCCGTCTCCGCATCCAGGGGAAATCATGCGTGCGCGATCGATCTTGCCGGGGAGACCTATTGCTGGTCCGGCAGTCTCAGTGCGACGCCCGTCCGGATCGAGTCGACGGCCCGGTTCAGGGCGCTCGCCACCGGGCAGCGCCACACGTGCGGCCTGACCGAAACCGGCCGCGTCTATTGCTGGGGATCGAATGATGCGGGCCAGCTCGGCGACGGGACGACGCTGGATCGAAGCGTGCCGGCCGGTCCCCTCCTCCCCGACATGGCGTTCAGGTCGGTGGTCGCCGGGGACGCCTCGACCTGCGCGCTCGCCACGACGGGCGTCGCCTGGTGCTGGGGAGGCAACCGGCTCGGCATCCTGGGACGCGGGTTCGCATCGGAGTTCGAGGCGACACCGGCTCCCGTCGTCGGGGGACCGGCGTGGCGGGCGATCTCCATTTCCGGCTGGGCCACCTGCGGCATCGATTTCGGGAGACGAGTCTACTGCTGGGGCGAGGACGACCAGGATGGGCCCGCGATCCTGAGCCCGACCCCGGTGGAAGACTTTCAGGCGGATACCGTCGCATTGTCGGACTGGGCGAAGTGCGCGCTTTCCCTGGCGACTCTCTACTGCTGGGGGTCCGACAGCGGGATCGATTCGCCTCGAATCATGGGCCCGCGCATGACCTCGATCTCGGCGGGGTACAAGCCGATCTTCGGGCTCGGTGCCGACGGATTCGGCTACTACTGGGGGGCCGTGCCGAACTCGAGCTACGGCTGGGGCGATCCGCCGACGCGATTCGAGGGAGACCTGCGGTTCCGTGCGGTCGGCGGCAACGACTACGCACCGCTCGCCATCGAGCTCGAGACGTCGACGCTCTACCAATGGTCCGGATACCAGTTCGACGCCGTGCGGCGCCCGCTCACACCGACGCCGGTGCGCCCCCCGGGAAGCTGACCCGTCAGGTCGCAGCGCTCACCGATTCGTCCTCTGGCGCCGGCACCGGAGCCGGCGCGCACACGCTCAGCGCCCCCGGGCGCACTCGATAACGCAGGACCCCCCGAAGCGGCACGAGCTCCCCGTCGAGCGCCACATGCGGCGAGCGTCGCCTCAGCTCGACCTCCGCCTCCGCGACCTGAAACACCTCGAGCTCGCTCAGCTCCGCCGTGCGTCCGCGCAGGATCTGCCATCCGAGCCAGAGGAGACTCCGCCGCCCCGATGCGTTCATCACGTAGAGCGCGAGCACGCCGTCGCTCAGTGACTCCCGTCGCGCCGCCGAGAGTCCCTCCATCCGGTACTCGTTGTTTCCGATGAAGACGAACGGTGTGCGCCGCACCATCGCTTCGCCGTCGGCCGTGATGCGGACCGCCATGAAGGGATGGGCCCGGAGCACCGCGAGCAGCGCCCAGAGGGCCGCGGCCCACTTGGCCAGGCCGTACTGGCGGAGCCGCTCCCGGAAGCGCACCAGCCGCGGATAGACGCCGAGGCTCGAGTTGTTGATGAACACCCGGCCATTCACCTCGCCGAGATCCACTTTCCGGGTCTGGCCGGCGAGCACCACCTGCATCGCGCCGTCGAGCTCGAGGGGAATCCCGAGATCGCGCGCAAAGTGGTTCCGGGTCCCGAGCGGGAGCACGCCGAAGGGGATCCCCGCCTCGGCGGCGATCCCCGCCACCGTTCCGATCGTGCCGTCGCCGCCCCCGGCCACCAGCAGCTCGCATCCCTCGGCGACGGCCTTTCTCGCTGCCCGCTCGATCGCCTTGCCGGAGGCGGTGGCCACCTGGACGGCGCGGCCGGCCTCCTCGCACAGTTCCCGGATCCGGCGCGGGGCCTCGGACGCGGTGCCCCGTCCGGAGCGCGCATTCAGGACGACCGCGATCACAGCCTGACCAGCTTCCGCCAGTTCTTCCGCTTGAAGACCCCGCGCCCGGCCAGCCGGTCCCCGAACGCCACCGCCACGATCCAGGCGAGCGCGACGAGGTAGCCCGCCGCCACGTCGCTCGGGTGGTGGACGTTGAGGTAGATGCGGGAGATGCCGATGAGCCCGATCAGGATCGCCGCAACCGTGAAGATCAGCGCCCGAAGCGCCGGGCGCTCGATGCGGTCCGCCAGGAGCACGGCAGCCGACCCGAAGAAGACGAACGAGAAGAGGGCGTGGCCGCTCGGAAAGCTGTACGACTCCGGGAGCGGATAGTCGAACAGCGGGTTCGGACGCTCGCGGCGGAAGGAGAGCTTGAGCGCCACATCGAGGATGCCGGCGCCCCCGAGCGTCACGAGGAGGAGGATCACGCCCCGGAACCATCGCTTCCACGCGAAGACGGCAAAGAGGATCACGGCGATGATGCTGAGCCGGGCAGGGCCGCCGAAGCGGCTTGCGAACCACATCACGTCGGTGAGCGCCGGGGAGGCGAGGGAGTGGACCGCGCCGCTCACCACGGCGTCGAACCGCGCGGTCTCGCCTTCGAGCATCTCCTCGGCGAGCCACGACATGACGGCGATGGAGCAGATGGCTGCGATCAGGCCCAGGACCATCGTGAGCCCGAAGAGCCGCTCCGCTTCCACCATCTTCGGCGGGGCCTCGGCGGTGGTCTCGGTCGGCGGATCGGACAGCAGGTGCGGATGTTCCGTCATTCGGAATGTCCCTGCCGGAGCGGGCGGTCCGGCTCCGGCGCGCTGGGCGTGGCGTGGTCGCGCCGGGCGCGCGAGGCCCCGGCCGGCGGACCGCAATGATCGGGGTCGCGGGCGGGAGACACAATGACGAGGGTCACGTCGAGGCGGGAATGGGGAGCCGGGGGCGCGGATCCGGCCGGGTTCAGAGCGGAAGGTCGGCGATGCTGGGAAGAATGCGGTCGGGGCTCACTCCCGCCTCGGCGAGGACGTTCCGGTCCGCCTTGCCGCTTTCGACGAACCAGCCCATGAGTCCCGCCCGCTGGGCGCCCGCCACGTCGCTCCACGGGTCGTCCCCGACCATCGCCACCCGCTCCGCCGGGATCCCCTCGAACGCGGCGAGCGCGCTCCGATAGAAGGCCTCGGTGGGCTTCCCCGCCACCTCGGCGCTCCGCCCCGTGACGTACTCGAGCCCGGCCACATAGGCGCCGCAATCGAGGACGCATGTCTCCCCCCGGAGCCAGTACCGGTCCCGGGAGACCGCGATGAAGTCCGCTCCCGAGCGAAGCTGCTGGAACGCCTCCTGCATGTGGCGATCCCGCCAGGCGTCTCCGAGATCGCCGATCAGGACCGCATCGACCGGGGACGACGGACGCTCGCTGGTTCCTCCCGCGAGCTCGAGGCCGGCCAGGTCGGCGGAGGCCTCCGCGCTCACGAGGGGGAGGACCCGTCGGTGGCCGCGCGAGCGAATGAGCGCCGCCGCCGCCACGACCGCGGTGGTGAGCTCGTGCTCGGTGATGTCGAATCCGTAGCGGCGGAGGCGCTCGGCAAGGCCCGCCCGCGAGCGGCTGCTCGTGTTGGAGAGGCAACGGAAGGGAATCCCGCGCTCGCGCAGTCGCGCGATCGCCGCGACGGCTCCGGGGATCGCCACATCTCCCCGATAGAGTGTTCCGTCGAGATCGAAGCAATACGCCAGGGGAAGCAATGAATCCATCGAGTCAGGTCACCCGCGCGCTCCTCGCCATCGGATCGCTCGCCGGGGCCGCCCGGCAGGCGGACGCGCAGTATCCGTTCGAGGTCGGTGAAACGCTCC
>DASTYH010000275.1:0-4092 GCA_035765075.1 Gemmatimonadales bacterium | reverse complement strand
TGTCCACGTCGAATCGCTCGAGCAGCCTCTTGACGATTTCGGCGGTGCCCGACCGGGGCTCGGCCCGATGCAGTGCACGCACAAGATCGTTGCGCAGCATCGGGCGCATCATCGGGGAGGGATCCTCGATTGCCCCGCGTGCGATGAGGTGCTCAATGATCGGCATGACAGGATCATCGGTCGGGATGTACGGCGATGCCTGTGCCCGGAGGGCGCCAGGGATAGTGCTGAAGGCAAGGCAGAGGAGCGCAGCGAGGCGTCGCGGCATGGGGTGGGAAGGTAATGGCGGTTATCTTCCCCTGCCATGAGCGACTTCCGGGTCGAATCCACCCGCGGCGACCTCGTCGAATCGGTGCATCGTGTCTCGGTCGCGGTGGTGGACGCCGATGGCCGACTCGTCGCCTCGGCCGGCGATCCGGACATGGTGACGTTCTGGCGTTCGGCCGCCAAGCCCTTTCAGGCGCTCCCCCTCCTCGCCGACGGCGCCGCCGACGCGTTCGGCCTCGACGACGAGGAGCTGGCGCTGGCCTGTGCTTCGCACTCGAGTGAGCGGATGCACCTCGAGGTGGCCGCACGTTTTCTCCGGAAGATCGGTGCGGCCGAAGAAGACCTTGCCTGTGGCCCGCATCCCCCGCTCGGTTCCGCCGTCGCCGAGATGGTGGCGCGCACCGGCCTCTCCCTCACCCCCCGCTGGAGCAACTGCTCCGGAAAGCACGCCGGCATGCTGGCGCTGGCGCGTCATCGGGGCTGGGAGACGCCCGGCTACGAACGGCTCGGGCACCCGGTGCAGGAGCGGATGCTGGTGGAGGTGGAACGCTGGACCGGCGTCCCGCGCTCGGCCATGCACCTCGCGGTGGATGGATGCACCGCGGTCTGCTTCGGGCTTCCGCTCCGCGGGATGGCGCTGAGCTATGCCCGGCTCGCCCGCTCCCGGGATCCTGGGGCCGAGCGGCTCCGGCGCGCCATCACCGGGCACCCGGCGCTTATTGCGGGGACCGGTCGCTTCTGCACCGAGCTGATGGCGGCGTGGCCCGGCGGCGTCATCGCCAAGGTCGGGGCGGAGGGCGTGTACAGTGCGGCGCTTCTCGACGCCGCGCTCGGCATCGCGGTCAAGGTCGAGGATGGCGACATGCGGACGGCGCCGGTTGCGCTCATGGGCGTCCTGAGCGCGCTCGCCGACCGGCTTCCGGCGGAGGGACAAGCCGCGCTCGAGCGGCTGGCCTCACGCGGGCGCCTGCCCACGCGCAACACGCGGGGCGAAGTGACCGGGTACCTCGCCTGTGCGGGGGAGCTGCGGTATTCCGATTAGCCGTGCGTCCGGATGGTGTCGGCCATTCGGCCGGGGAGGGTTAGTGTGATGGCGAAACAGGACAACCTCGATCCGCAGACCCGTGATCTCGTGCGGTTCGCCGCGGCCATCGCGCAGGGATACGAGCCTGAGCTGCGCGAGCGCGTGGCCCCGCTCCGGAGCTCGCAGGTACCGGTCCAGTGGGTCGAGGAACTGCTCCTGCAGTCCACGCTCTTCGTGGGCTATCCGCGCGCCCTGATCGCGTACTCCGCCTGGCGCCGCTTCTCCGGGGTGCCGGCGCCGCGGGAAGACGAGGACGCGAGCTATGCGCACGACGCCGAATGGACCCGCCGCGGCGAGGAGACGTGCGCGGTGGTGTACGGCGACAACTACCACAAGCTCCGGGCGAGCGTCGCGGCGCTGCATCCCGCCATCGACGCCTGGATGATCACCGAGGGGTACGGTCGCACGCTCGCGCGCCCGGGGCTCGATCTCCTCCGCCGCGAGCTCTGCATCGTGGCGCAGACGGCGGTGCTCGAGGCGCCGAGGCAGCTGCACTCGCACCTCCGCGGGGCGTTGAATGCCGGAGCGAGCTTCGCCCAGATCGAGGGGGTGCTCTCGGTCGTGAATCCCCTCCTGAGCTTCGACCAGTGGAAGAAGGTCAAGGAGCTCTGGCGCACGGTGCGGGAAGGCTGGACCGGCTGATGTTCATCGATCGGGCGGTCGTGCACGTGGCGGGCGGTACGGGGGGGTCGGGGGCCTGCTCCTTCGCGCGCTTCAAGTACAAGCCGAAGGGAGGCCCCGACGGCGGAGATGGAGGGCGTGGCGGCAGCGTGTACGTGCGCGCCGATGCCAACCTCGCCACGCTGCTCGATTACCGCTATCGCACCAAGTGGAAGGCGGAGCGGGCCGAGCACGGCAAGGGGAAGACGATGACCGGCGCCTCCACCCCGGATGTCTACCTCCCCGTTCCCCCGGGCACCGTGGTCCGGGATGCGGAGTCCGGCGAGCTGATCGGGGAAGTCCTCCGACCGGGAGACTCGCTCCTCGTGGCGCGCGGCGGCCGCGGCGGCCGGGGCAATGCGCGCTTCGCCACCGCCACGCACCAGGCCCCCAGGGAATGGGAGCCCGGCGAGGAGGGCCAGGAGCGACAGATCGAGCTGGTGCTCAAGCTGATCGCCGACGTCGGCCTGGTGGGTGAGCCCAACGCCGGGAAGAGCACGCTCCTCTCGGTCATCTCCGCGGCGCGTCCCAAGATCGCCGATTACCCGTTCACAACGCTCGAGCCGAATCTCGGCGTCGTGGGTCTCGGGCAGGGTCGCTCGTTCGTCGTCGCGGACATCCCCGGCATCATCGAGGGCGCCCATGAGGGGAAGGGGCTCGGGATCCGGTTCCTCCAGCACGTCGAGCGGACGCGCATCCTCGCCTTTCTCGTCCCGCTCGACAGCGACGCCCCGCAGCGGGTCTACGACCAGCTGCGGGAGGAGATCCGAAGCTACAGCGAAGAGCTCTTCGGGAAGCCGCACCTCGTCATCCTGACCAAGCGTGATCTCCTTCCCGCGGAGGCCGAGCTTCCGCGGGTGGACGCACCCGGTGCGGCGGAGATTCTGGTGATCTCGAGTGCGGCCGGCACCGGCCTCGATGAGCTGAAGGAGCATCTCTGGCGCTTCGTCGAGGCGGCCCGGGAAGGGGAGGCGGATGTCGGACGAGACGGGGATGAAAGCCGATTCGAGTGGGACGACGATCCCGGCGTCGGGCCCGGCATCGACGTGGACGAGCTCATCGACGACTGAGCGCGCCGCCTGGCTCGCCGTGGCACTCACGCCCGGCATCGGCTCCGCGCGGCTCGATGCGCTGCTCGCGGCCTGCGGTACTCCACTCGGCGCCCTTGCGGCGCCGTTCGAGTTTCTGCGCACCATCCCCGGCTTTTCCCGCGCCACCGCCACCGCGCTGGCCGAGCGAACCCTTGCCGATGGCGAAGCGGTCCTGGCGGCCACCACCGGGCTCGGCGCCCTCGCGCTGCTCCCGCACGATCCGTTCTTCCCGGCGTTTCTCCGGGAGATTCCCGACCCTCCGTCCGTCCTCTTTGCGCTCGGTCGCGTCGAGCTTCTGCTCGGGCCCCGCGTCGCCATGGTCGGCAGCCGCGACCATTCCGCATACGGCGCCCAGGTGTGCCGGATGCTCGCCGCCGCCGCGGCGCAGGCCGGGATCACGGTGGTGAGCGGAATGGCGCGGGGGCTCGACGCAGTGGCTCACGAGGCGGCGCTCGATGCCGGCGGGTCCACCATCGGCATCCTGGGGAATGGGCTCGGTGTCGTCTATCCCGCCGCGAACGCGCAGCTCTACGAGCGTGTCGCGCGGGAGGGCCTGCTGTTGACCGAGCTCCCGCCGGGCGAGCGCCCATTCATCGGAAGCTTCCCGCGCCGGAACCGGCTGATCAGCGGTCTCTCGCGCGTGACGGTGGTGGTCGAAGCGGCGCACGGAAGCGGTGCGCTGATCACGGCAGGGACCGCGCTCGAGCAGGGCCTCGATGTCATGGCGGTTCCCGGTCCGATCACGAGCGCCACCTCAACCGGCACCAACGCTCTGATCCGCGACGGCGCCGAGCCACTGCTCGCGGCGGCGGACCTGCTGGCGCACTATCCCGAAACGGCGGATGCCGTCGTGTCCGGTTCCAATGGGATCGAGGCGGCACCTGCGGACGCTGAGCCGGCGATCGCAATTCCGCCAGCGCTCGCGCCGATTGCTGCCTGCCTCGGCGCCGACCTCCTCCACATCGACGCGATCGCGCTCGCGAGCGGGCG
>DASTYH010000274.1:0-7437 GCA_035765075.1 Gemmatimonadales bacterium | reverse complement strand
AGGGTGATCGTGCCGGGTCCCGGAAGGCCGGTCTCGTACTGGGCCACAGCATCGCCGGTATACCGGCTCCAGCCCACGCCGCCGGCAACCTTGAGGAGCCCCAGCGTCTTGCCGGCTGTAAGGCGAACGGTGGTCGCCCGGAGGTCGATGTCCGCCGCCACCTCGTCCCCTGCGGCGATCTCCCCGACGCCGATGCGCGGGATGCTGCGCCGCATGACGCTCAGGCTGAGGCCGGGAAGGACCGCCCCGTCCGGCAGGATGCCCACGCGCACGCCGAAGCCGGTCCCGAGCGACACCGGGCCGATCCGCGCGGCATCGGGATCGACCCGGATCTCCTCGCTCACCTTCTCGTTGGGCACGAGCTGAAGTGCGCCGAGAAGGTCCACGGCAAAGAGCCCGCGGTCGGTGCCCCGGAAGAGTCCTGCGTGGGCTTCGATGAGCGGAGCGACGGCAGCGAGCTCCCTGTCTTCCGGTACCGGCCCGCCGGCGCCGACGTTCGTGAGGTCGGGAATGCTCAGCGCGAAGCCGTTGGCGCGGAGGGTGATCGAGAAGCTGCCAAGCCGGCCGCTCGCCCCGCCGGTGCCGAGGACGGGATTGCCACCGCTGATCGCGAGTCCGGCCAGGGGGTGGTACGCTCGCACCAGGTCGATGGCGACATTGCAGGTTTCCCGTCCGCCGCCGGCGGTGGGGAGCCCCGCGCATTCGGAGTTCTGCGCGGCCGCCACGGCGCCCGGGGCGAGCAGGAGCAGGAGGAAGGCGGCGACGGGCGTGGAGAATCGCATGGGGGCGCTCCGGCTAGCGGGCGAACGCGACCGTCCGGTCCCCCCGGCCGATCTCACCGATGACCCAGGTGGGGACGCCGTCGGCCGCGGCTGCCGCCTGCGCTGCGGGGACCGCATCGGGCGGGAGAACGGCGATGAGCCCGATCCCCAGGTTGAAGACGTCGCGCATCTCGCCGATCGCAACGTCCCCCGCCTCCTGCAGGAGCCGGAAGAGCGGCGGCCACTCCCACGCGGCGGACTCCACCGTCGCGGCGGTGCCCGGCGGCAGGACCCGGGCGAGGTTCCCGCCGATCCCGCCGCCGGTGATGTGCGCGATGCCGTGGAGCATCGGAAGCACCGGCTCGACGGCGCGCACATAGCTCCGGTGGACCGCCAGGAGAGCGTCTGCCACGGTGACACCGGTGTCGCCCAGCAGCGCATCGAGCGGGAGGCCCATTCGCTCGAACACGATCTTCCGGGCAAGGGTATACCCGTTGGTATGCAGGCCGGTCGATGCGTAGCCGAGAAGGACGTCGCCCCAGGCGATGCGATTTCCGTGCAGCGCCGCATCCTCCTCGACGACGCCCACGATGGTGCCGGCCAGGTCGAAGTGTCCCGGCTGATAGAGGCCCGGCATCTGCGCCGTCTCTCCGCCCGCCAGCGCCATCCCGTGGGTGCGGCATCCGCGCGCCACGCCTTCGACGATCCCCGCCAGCTCCTCGACCCCGAGCGCCGCGCCCGCGATGTAGTCCATGAAGGCAATGCCGCGGGCGCCGTGCACCAGGATGTCGTTGACGCTGTGATTCACCAGGTCTTCGCCCACCGTGTCGTAGCGGCGCGCCTGCAGGGCGACCAGGACCTTGGTGCCGACCCCGTCGGTGCTCATGACCAGCACGGGGCGCCGCATCCCGGGCGGCACCCGGACCATGCCGCCGAACGCGCCCACCTCGCCGAGCGAGAGCGCCGTGCGGGTTCCGGCGACGGCTCGCCCGATGCGGGCCTTGGCGGCGTCCGCCTGGGCGAGGTCGACCCCTGCGGCGGCGTACTGCGATTCGCTCATGCGACCGGCTCCGCCAGCTCGAAGTGGGTGAGCGCCTGGAAGGCGTAGGCGCGCTGCCGCACTTCCTCGAGAGTGAGCGCATCGAAGCCGCGGATCCCGAACTGCGCCACGGCGAACGAGCCCATCGTCGCGCCGTAGATCATTGCCCGGCGGAGATTCATCTCATCGATCGACCCGGTGCGCGCCAGGTAGGCCATGAAGCCCCCCGCAAAAGCGTCGCCCGCGCCGGTGGGATCGAAGACCTCCTCGAGGGGATATGCGGGCGCGTAGAAGGTGCGCTCGCGGTCCATGAGGCTGGCGCCGTATTCCCCCTGCTTGATCACGAGGCGCTTCGGGCCGTGGCGGAGGATCCACTGTCCCGCGCGGTGGATGTTCCAGTCCCCCGAGAGCTCACGCGCCTCTCCGTCGTTCACCATGAGGATATCGACGCGGGAAAGGAGCTCCATGAGGGCCGGCTTCTTGCTCTGGATCCAGTAGTTCATCGTGTCGCAGGCGACGAGCTTCGGCTCGCGCATCTGCTCGAGGACGCCGAGCTGCAGCTCCGGATCGATGTTCCCCAGGAAGACGAAGCGGGCGTCGCGCGCGCCGTCGGGGAGCTTCGGCTGGAAATTGGCAAAGACGCCGAGGCGGGTCTCGAGCGTCTCGCGGCTCTGCAGGTCGTACGAGTACTTCCCCTTCCAGCGGAAGCTCTCCCCCGGGGCGCGCTCGACTCCGGTCCAGTCGATTCCGCGCGGCGCGAGGCGCTCGAGCTGGTCGAGGGGATAGTCCTCCCCGACCACGCCGACCACCCGCACCGGGTGCAGCAACGCCCCCGCCACGCTGAAGTAGACGGCAGATCCCCCCAGCGCATCGGCGGTCTCGCCGAACGGAGTGAAGATGGAGTCGAGCGCCACGCTCCCGACGACGAGAAGGGTCATCCGGTCACATCCGGTCAGGGGCCGTGAGGCCGAGAATCGCCAGGCCGTTGGCCAGGACGATGCGGGCGGCGCGGGCGAGGAGGAGCCGTGAGCGCTCGACGTCCGGCGCCTCACCCACGGTGCGGGTATGGTGGTACCACCCATGCACCACCGCGGCCAGCTCCTCGAGGAAGGCGCAGATCCGGTGCGGCTCGTGCTCCCGCGCGGCCTTCGCGACGATGTCGGGGAAGGTGCCGAGCTTCTTGAGGAGCTCGGAATCCTGCGGCGCCGGAAGCGCCGCCAGGTCGACGGCGCCCGTGACCGAATCGGGGTCCCGGCCGGCCGTGCGGAAGATCCCGCTCAGCCGGGCATGCGCCATCTGCACGTAGAAGACGGGGTTCTCGTCGGTCTGCTTCTTCGCGAGGTCAACGTCGAAGACGAGCTGGGAGTCGCCCTTGCGCATCAGGAAGAAATAGCGCGCGGCATCGACCCCCACCTCCTCGAAGAGGTCGCGCAGGGTGACGAATTCTCCCGAGCGCTTCGACATCTTCACCTCTTCCCCGCCCCGGACCACCTTGACGAGCTGCACGATGGTGACATCGAAGAACTCGGGGGGATAGCCGAGCGCGAGGAGCGCCGCGCGCACCCGCTGGATGTAGCCGTGGTGATCCGCGCCCCAGATGTCGATGACCCGGTCGAAGCCGCGCTCGTGCTTGTCGATGTGGTACGCGATGTCCGGCGTGAAGTAGGTCAGCGACCCGTCGCTCTTCCGGAGCACGCGGTCCTTGTCGTCGCCCCAGGCGGTGGTGCGGAGAAAGAGCGCACCCTCCTGCTCATAGGTGAGGTTCCGCTCGGTGAGGAGGGCGAGCGCCCGCTCCACCTTGCCGGCATCGTACATCGCCTGCTCGGAGGTCATGACGTCGAAGTGCACGCCGAACGTCCGGAGATCCTCATCCTGCTCCGCCCGCTGCAGCGCCACGCCCCGCGCGCGCGCGAGCCTGATGCCCTCCTCGGCGGGAAGGTCCGCCGCGCCCGCCTCCGCCTCGAGGACGGCGGCGGCGTTCTCCTTGAGGTACTCGCCGTGGTAGCCGCCGTCCGGCACCCCGGTGCCGCGCCCCGCCGCTTCCTGGATCCGGGCCCAGAGGCTCTGCGCCAGGCGGTCGATCTGCACCCCGGCGTCGTTGATGTAGAACTCGCGCGTCACGCGATGGCCGGACCACTCGAGGAGCGAGGCGATCGCGTCCCCCAGCGCGGCGCCGCGGCCGTGACCCACGTGCAGGGGACCGGTGGGATTGGCGGAGACGAACTCGACGTTGATGGCGAGGGGACTCGGGTCGGTATGCCGCCCGAACGCGGGGCCCTCGTCCAGGATCCGCGCATGCAGCGCGACGAGCTGGTCCTGCGAGAGCCAGAAGTTGATGAACCCGGGCCCCGCGATCTCGGCGCGCGCCACGAGCCCTTCCGGCACGGCGAGAGCGGAAAGCACCTGCTCCGCGACCTTGCGCGGGTTGGACTTCTCGCGCCGCGCCATCACCATCGCGAGATTCGTGGCGATGTCGCCGTGGCCGGCATCGCGCGGCCGCTCGAGCACGAACTCGATCCCGCCGTGGCCGAGGCGCTCGGCGGTCTCGGCGAGCGCCCGGCGCAGGGTCTCGTTCACTCGGCGGCCTTCTTCGCGGCGGGCTTTGCGGAAGACTCCTTCGAAGGGGGCGCGGCTTTGGCGCCCGCATCTGCGGCAGGCTTCTCCGCGGCGGGCGCCTTCTCCGTCGGCTCCTTCCGCGGGCCCTTCCCGTCCTTGCCGTAATCGGTGATGTAGAAGCCGCTCCCCTTGAAGACGAGGCCGGCGCCGCCGGAGATCTTCCGCGTCGCCGCCGCACCGCATACCGGACACCGGGTACGCGGCTTCTCGGAAATCTTCTGGACCTTCTCGAAATGATGCCCATTCGGGCATCCGTACTCGTACGTCGGCATGCTCGCTCGCTGGAGGTCTAACTGGAAACAGCTAGGTAACTTAGCCGCGCCGCGCCGATCGCTCAAGCCGCATCGGCCACCACGACGTTTCACCGCGGAGGCGAGGAGGGCGCCGAGGTCCCGAACCCGTTGACGACTCGGTGAATTCCGGTGCGGAGGACTGGAACATTGAAATTGAGCAGCAGGCCCACGGTCAGCTTCGACAAACGCAGATAGGTCAGAATCCGAGCCGTGTGGATCGGGTGAATCCGATCCACGCACTTCACTTCGACGATCAGCACCCGATCCACCAGGAGATCCAGGCGATAACCACAGTCGAGGATCTCCCCCCGGTATCGGACTGGAAGTGGAACCTCGCGCTCGACGAAAAGGCCGCACAACCTCAGTTCCCGCGCGAGACACGATTCATAGGCGGACTCGAGCAGCCCTGGCCCGAGCTCACGATGCACAGTGATTGCCCCGCCAATCACCCGGGACGTCAGCCGATCCAGGTCCTCGGCGCCCTCCTCGCCTCTGCGGTGAACCATGAGTCCACAGTGCCACGACCGCGCGATGTCGAGTGGAGCCGGAAAGTGCAACACGGGGCGTCAGACCACGGGTCGATAGGTGCCCCAGACGCGGCGGAGGGTGTCGGAGATTTCGCCGAGCGTGGCGCGGGCGCGGACGGCGGCGAGGATGGAGGGCATGAGCGGATCGGAGCCGGCGGCGGCGGCGGCGAGTGCCGCGAGCGCGGCATCGACTGCGGCGCCATCCCGCCGCTCGCGCGCCGCGCGGAGGCGCTCGCGCTGCCGGACCTCGAGCGCCCGGAAGTCGGGGATGGGGATCGCCGGCGGCGGTTCATCCTCGATGAACCGGTTCACCCCGACCACGACCTGGTCGCCGCGCTCCTGGGCCTGCTGGATGGCCCACGCGCTCCGGGCGATCGCCTCCTGGTAGAAGCCCCGCTCGATCGCCGCCGCGGCACCGCCCAGACCGTCCACCTCCTCGATCAGCGCGCGCGCGTCGCGCTCGATCGCATCGGTGAGCGCCTCCACGTAGTAGCTCCCGCCCAGGGGATCCACCACGCGGGTCACCCCGCTCTCGTACCCGATGATCTGCTGGGTACGGAGCGCGAGCGTGGCCGACTCCGCCGTCGGGAGCGCGAGCGCCTCGTCGTAGCCGTTCGTATGCAGCGACTGCGTCCCGCCGAGCACCGCCGCGAGCCCCTGCACCGCCACACGGACGACGTTGTTGAGCGGCTGCTGTGCCTGGAGCGTGACCCCGCCGGTCTGCGTGTGGAACCGGAGCCGGGCGGTCGCGTCGCCGGCGCCGAACCGCTCGCGCACGAGACGCGCCCAGAGCCGGCGCGCGGCGCGGAACTTGGCCGATTCCTCGAAGAGGTCGTTGTGCGCCGCGAAGAAGAACGAGAGTCGCGGGCCGAACGCATCGACGTCGAGCCCCGCGGCCACCGCCACGCGCACGTATTCGAGCGCATTCGCCAGGGTGAAGGCCACCTCCTGGACTGCCGTGGCCCCCGCCTCGCGCATGTGGTAGCCGCTGATCGAGATCGGGTTGAACGCCATGCCTTCGTCGGCGACGAAGCGGAAGATGTCGGCGATGAGCCGGAGCGACGGCACGGCGGGGTAGATGTAGGTGCCGCGGGCGACATACTCCTTGAGCACATCGTTCTGGATCGTCCCGGTGAGGCGGGTGTGCGGGACCCCCTGCTCGTCGCCGACCACGATGTACATGGCGAGGAGGATCGCCGCCGTGGCGTTGATCGTCATCGAGGTGGACACCTCGCCGAGCGGGATCTCGCGGAAGAGATCGGCCAGGTCGTCCACCGTGTCGATCGCCACGCCGACCCGCCCGACCTCCCCGGCCGCCATCGGATGGTCGGAGTCGTAGCCCATCTGCGTCGGGAGGTCGAACGCCGTGGAGAGGCCGGTCTGACCGCTCGCGAGGAGCCGACGGAACCGCTCGTTCGTCTCCTCCGCGGTGCCGAAGCCGGCATACTGGCGCATGGTCCAGAGCCGGCTCGTGTACATCGACGGGTAGACGCCGCGCGTGAAGGGGAAGGCGCCCGGTTCGCCGAGGTCGCGCGCCGGTTCCCCGGCCCAGTCGCCGGGGCCGTAGAGGTGCTTCACAGGACGGAGGTTTCGAGGGCGCCGGTGGGACGGGGCTCCACCTGCAGGCGGCGGAGCGTGTCGGCCACGTACCCGACATCCTCCCGCGAGCCGATCACGAGCGGAGTGCGCTGGTGCAGTGCGGTGGGCACGATGTCGAGAATCCGGTTGATGCCGTCGGTCGCGGAGCCCTGCGCCTGCTCGGCGATGAACGCCATCGGCGCGGCCTCGTAGAGGAGGCGGAGCTTCCCGCGCGGGTTCTTCGAATCGGCGGGGTACATGAACACGCCCCCGGCGATGAGGTTCCGGTGGAAGTCGGCGACGAGGGACCCGATGTAGCGGCTGTTCTTCCCCGCGATCTCGAGTGGCCGGTCACCGTGGAAGCCGCGGACCGCCTGCTGGATCGCCCTGTCCCACCGCCCGAAGTTGCTCTCGTTGACGCTGTAGTACTTGCCGACGCGCGGCGTCACGATGCGGGGATGACAGAGGAGGAACTCGCCGATGGTGGGGTCGAGTGTGAATCCGTGCACCCCCTGCCCGGTGGTGTAGATCATCATGGTGCTCGAGCCGTACATCACGTAGCCCGCCGCAACCTGGCGGCAGCCGGGCTGGAGCACGTCCTGGACGGTGCCGCGACCCTCGAG
>DASTYH010000273.1:0-2774 GCA_035765075.1 Gemmatimonadales bacterium | reverse complement strand
TCCTCCGTGCTCGGCGCCTCGTCATGAACGGCGGCGATCGCCGCCTGCAGCTGGTAGGGGCCGGGCACACCGGCGGAGAGCGCCTCCGTGACGAGTGCGACTCCTTCCGCAATCTGCGCCCGGTCCCAGAGGGTGCGATCCTGCTCGTCGAGTGGAATCAGCTCGCCGGCCGGACCGGTGCGGGCGCGGCGGCGAGCATCGGTGAGGAGCATCAACGCGAGGAGTCCGCCCACTTCCGCTTCCCGGGGGAGAAGCTGCCGGAGCATCCGGGTCAGGCGGATCGCCTCGTCGGAGAGATCGGTGCGCTGGAGCGCCGGCCCGGCGCTCGTCGTATACCCCTCGTTGAACACGAGATAGAGGACGTGGAGCACGGTGGCGAGTCGCGCGCCCCGCTCCTCGTCCGTCGGGAGGGCAAAGGGAATTCCCGAGTCGCGGATGCTCTGCTTGGCCCGGCTGATCCGCTGGGCGACGGTCGCCTCGGGAACGAGAAAGGCCCGGGCAATCTCCCTCGTGGTGAGGCCCCCAACCGCGCGAAGCGTGAGCGCGATGGCGGTCGGGGGCGTGAGTGCGGGGTGGCAGCACATGAAGAGGAGAATGAGGCTGTCGTCCTCCGCCGTGCCGAACTCGCCCGGAGAGGCGCCCGCCGCATCGGAGGCGAGGAGCGCGGCGACCGCATCCTCCCGCTGCCGCCGCGCGATCTCGCTCCGCGCCCGGTCGGCGAGACGGCGTATCGCCACCTGGTAGACCCAGCCGCGCGGGTTCCGCGGAGTTCCGTCCGCCGGCCACCGCTCGGCGGCGGCGATCAGCGCCTCCTGGACCGCATCCTCCGCGTCGGCGAAATCCCGGTGCCGGCGCGCGACAGCGCCGAGCACCTGCGGCGCGAGCTCCCGCAGCAGGCGCCCGAGGTCGCCGGTATCGTGGGTCCCGCTCACTCCTCCGGCAACGGTGCGCTCATCACCTGGCGCACCTCGACGGGAATGAAGAGCGTCTTCCCCGCGGGCCCGGGTGCCGCCGAGATCTTCGCGGCGATCTCGTGGGCCCGCTCGGGGGTGTCGACATCCACGATCCAGAAGCCCGCCAGGAACTCCTTCGCCTCCGGAAACGGGCCGTCCGTGATCGGAGGTCCGCCGTTCTGTCCCGCCCGCACGAGGCGAGCCTGGCCCGGAGGGGCGAGGCCTTCGCCGCTGACGAGCTCGCCATTACCCGCCAGGTCCCTGTTCAGGGCGTGCATGAAGTCCATATGGGCCCGGATGTCCTCCGGCGACCAGCCGGTGGCATCCCAGTCCCCGGAGCCGCGGGGGGCGTGCATCATGAGCATGAATCGCATGGTACTCTCCCGGTTTGGGGCGCCGTCATCGGCGCCTGCACGAAGCAAGTCGGAGCCGCCCGGCACTTTTCGACATCCAGCCGGTCAGACATGAGGTGTTCACCCTCTCCGGCGACGCGGGAGCGCCTCGTGCCAGACCGCGAGCGCCACGGCGGACAGGACAGTGACGACCCAGACGAGCAGCGGGGCACCGAGGAGGACGGGCTCCCGCAGCACGCCGGCGGCGAGAAGCCGATTCCCCAGGACGAAGAGGAGCACGCCGGACAGCACCATCGGAAGGATCAGGAGCAGCCCGAACTTCCATGGCCGACCGATCCCGGAAAGCGCGCGCCATGCGGCGAGGAGCGGCGGTCCCGTGATCCCCGCAACGAGGAGGAATGCCATCGCCCGCGCCGCATTCCCGCGGTCGAGACCGAGCCACTCGCGCACGAGCACCCCTTCGTCACCGCCACCCATGACCGCCGTGAAGAGCCGGCCCAGGGGATTCGCCATCAGGACGAGGGCAACGCCCGGGAGTGCCGTCACGCGGGGGCGGCGCAGGAGGAAGAAGCCGACCCACATGACCGCGCAGGAGAAGAGCGGTCCTGCGAGCGTCGGGAGCCAGGAGTGGCAACTCTCGGGGAGGCCCCACGAATTGAAGTCCCGGGGTCCCCAGCCGCCGCAAAGCGCGCGGCCGGTCAGCGTGTGCGCCAGCTCGTGGGCTTCGTGCAGGACGAGCGCGAGCGCGGCAGCGGAGGCGAGGAAGGTTCCCGAGAGCGTTGTCGATCCCGGCCCCGCGCGATCGTTCACGCGGACGAGCAGTCCAGGGCGAAGCTCACCTGCACTGTCGAGTCGGCATCGGGCTGGACCGTCCGTGGATTCGGCGAGGTCGTCCGGCATCCCGCCGGGGGGAGGAGCGTCAGCTCGACCGGCTGGTCCGGCGCCACGGCCAGGCGAAGCTCGCTACCTGTACCAATCGTCGCGATCCGGTCGCTCCGGCCATCCTGGTGGACACGGACCCGATATCCGCCCGAGGGAAAGCTGCTCCCATCCTCGATGAGCACCACCACCAGTCCCCTGCTCCCGTCGAAGGAAAGGGCGACCACGTCACACCCCGCAACCGTCAGGAGCGCGGCGAGCACGGCGCATCGAACGCGGATGGTCGACATGGGCATCAGAACGGATCGTGACCCCGGAGAGGGTGGTCACCTGCCGGCGGGTGCCGGTGCAGGATCAGGGTAGTGAGCCGCATGGATGTACCGGACCTTCCAGTCGTCTCCCACGCGTTGCCAGAGCCAGGTCGTCAGCCCGCGGAGGCGGGTCGCCTTCCCTGCACTGTCGGTCAGCGTCTCGTGAAACGGCGTCGTGGCGAGCGCGGCGCCGGGCCCGATCACCATCACCTCGACGGTGTCGAATCCCCCCTCGACCGATCGCAGTGAGGGCAGCGTCCGCCCCACGAGCGCGCGCG
>DASTYH010000272.1:0-12766 GCA_035765075.1 Gemmatimonadales bacterium | reverse complement strand
TGACCTGGCGAAGAGTGAAGCGGGGAAGGACGGGGTAGTACTCCGCCTCGGGACGCATCCGGGACGCGGTCCACGGCCGCCCGCCGGCGGAATCGCTGGCGAGCCCCTGGAGCGAGCCCTTTTCGAGGGCGCCGGTGAACTCGACCGGCTGCGGAATGGCCGCCGTGAAGCGGAACTGGGCGCCGGCGCGCGCACCATCGACCGGAACGGGCTCCTCCGCGTCCTCGAGCCAGAGCGTTCCGCCGAGGCGCTCCGCCGTTTCGGTGAGCCGAAGCTCCCCGCGCAGCGGGCCGATCACGCCGCCGCGCAGCGTGATGCGCCATCGCCCCGCCACCGTCTGCCCCGCGAGCGGGGCGGCGATGAGCGCGAGAAGCGCGAGAAGCGCGGCGGTGCGCGCCGGCGCCCGCGCCTGCAGGCACCGGGATCGGGCCACTACTTCGACGGCCCGGCGCTCCCGGCGGGCGCGCTGTCCCCGGTGGCGCTGTCGGCGGCCGGGGGAGCGGAGGCGGCCGGGGTCGTATCTCCCGCGGTCACCGGGCGCCGCTCGACGACGCGCGGCGTCACCGGCGCGCCCTCCTGGAGCCGCTCGAGTCCCCCTACCACCACGAGCTCCTCCGGCTCGACGCCGCTCCGGACCTCGACGAAGCCGGGAGTGCGGACGCCGAGCTCGACGGCGCGCCGGGTCGCCTTGCCGTCCACCACGACCCAGACATACGTGATGCCCTGCAGCGGGAGGATCGCATCCTCGGGGATGATCACGGCGCCGGGCCGCACCTCGGTGGCGAGGCGCGCCTCGATGAACATGCCGGACTGGAGCTCGCGCCGCGGGTTCGGCACCACCGCCTTGATCGTGATCGTCCGCCCCGGCATCCGGACGACGGGATCCACGAAATCGACCGTGCCGCTGAACTCGCGACCGGGGAGCGAGGCGACGCGGAATGCGACCTTCTGCCCCGGCGCCAGTGCCGCCGCATAGCGTTCCGGCACGGTGAAGGTGGCGCGCTGGGGATTCACCGTCTGCAGCGAGATGAGCGGGGTCTGCGAGGTGACGTAGTCGCCGAGGCTCACCGTGCGCGCGCCGACGACGCCGGTGAAGGGCGCGCGCACCGTTGTCCGCGCGAGCTGGACGCGAAGGAGCTGCACCGTGGCTTCGGTCGAGCGGCTCGTCGCTTCCGCGCGCTCGAGCTCCGCCTGCGACGATGCCCGCTGCGCGAGGAGCTCCCGCGTCCGGGTGAGGGCCTGCCGGGCGAGGTCCCGCTCCGCCTCGGCCCGCGCCACCTCGGCCCGGAGCTCGGCATCGTCGATCTGGAAGAGCGGCGTCCCCTGCCCGACGGAAGCGCCTTCACGGATGTAGATCCGGGTGATGCGCCCGTCGATCTCCGGCCGGAGCTCGATCGACTGCACCGCTTCGACCTGTCCCGTGGCGGCGATGGCATCGATCACCGTGTCCGTCGCCGCGACCGCCACCTCGACCGGGATGCCGGGTGGGGGTCCTCCGCCCCCGGGGCCGCCGGAGTCCGCGGAATCGGCATCGGAGCACCCGGCGGCGAGCGCCGCGAGGAACAGGATTGGGGATGTGGCTCTCACTCTGCGGTCCTGGGAAAGAGACGGCGTCCGAGAATCGCCTCGAGTCCGGCGAGGGCGAGGCGGGAACCATAACGGGCCTGGACGAGCTCGGCTTCGGCCTGGGTGAGGCGGACCTGCGCGTCGAGGAGATCGAGAATCGTGGTGGCGCCGGCGCGGTAGCGGCTCTCCTGCACCCGGTAGTTCTCGCTGGCCACGACGACGGCGATCTGCGAGAGCTCGATCGTGGCGCGGGCGGTCCCGTAGGCCTCGTACGCCTCCGTGACGTCGGCGCGCGCGCCGCGCTCCATGTCGGCGAGGATGGCGCGGGCGACGTTCCGGCTGGTGCGCGCCTGGGCGATCGCGATCTCGCGCTGGCCCCCGTTCCACGGCGTCCAGCTGAGCCCGATCGTCGCGGACGAGACCTGGCGCGCACTCGGGAAGAACTCGGAGTCGAACCGCTGGTGCGATGCCGACAGGTTCAGCGTCGGGAAGTAGTCGCTCCGCCGGCTCCGGAGCGCGGCGGTCGCGGCGCGCTCCGTGGCCCGGGCCGCGCGGTAGTCCGGGCCCTGCTCGAGCGCGGCCGTGACGGCGCTCTCCAGGGTCACCGGGAGCTCGGGCGCGAAGAGCGTGTCGAGCGGCGCGGCGTCCACCGCCCCCTCGGCGCCGATCCGGCGCCCGAGCTCCAGCCGGGCCACGCGGAGCTCGGAGGCCCGGCGCAGCGAGTCGACGCGCGCCTCCGAGAGCTCGAGGACGAGCTGGAGCGAGTCGCTCTGCACCGCGGCGCCGGAGGCCACCCGGGCCCGCGCGACCTCGAGTCCCTCCACGGCGCGCCGGACCCGCTCGCGGGCGATCCGCGCCAGGTCGGCGGCGGCGAGCACGGCGTAGTAGTCCGACTCGGTGACGAACGCGGCCGCGAACCGGGCGCGCAGCTCGTCCGCCCGCGCCGCCTCCAGCTGGGCGCCGGTCCGGGAGAGCTCGGCGAGCTTCCGCAGGCTGAAGAGCTCGTAGCGCGCGTCGATGCGGGCCGTGGCCGAGGTGCTCTGCGGCGCGCCGGTGCCGATGTTGAAGAACGCGCTGGAGTACTTGGTCAGGTCGGTGCTGAGCGAGACCGAGGGGAGGACGAACGCGAACCGCGCCGCCCGCCGCCCCCATTCGGCGTTGTCCACTTCTCCCAGCGCGAGGACGTAATCGGGGTCGAGGCGGGAGGCGCGCTCGATGGCCTCGGACAGCGAGACGACCGGCAGGGTGTCGGCCGTCGCCGCGCCGAGGACGAACGCGAGCGCTGCGATCATTCGGCGACCTCCGCCGGCCGCATCGCGGGCTGACGCCGCCGGGCCCGGGCCCGGCTCACGAGTCCGTCGAGCAGGACGTACACCACCGGGATCAGGAAGAGCGTGAGCACCGTCGAGAAGAGGACGCCACCCACGATGGCGTACCCGAGCGGCCGGCGGCTCTGCGCCCCCGCGCCGAGGCCGAGCATGATCGGCAGGGCGCCGGCCACCGTGGCCACCGACGTCATGAGGATGGGGCGGAGCCGGATGCGCCCCGCCTCGCGCACCGCGTCCAGCACCGCCATCCCGCGATCGCGCAGCTGGTTCGAGTACTCCACCAGCAGGATGGAGTTCTTCGTCACGAGGCCGATGAGGAGGATCATCCCGATCTGGCTGTAGAGGTTCACCGTCGAGCCCGCCAGCTTGAGCGTAATGAGCGCGCCGGTCACCGCGAGCGGCACCGCGAGCAGCACGGTGAAGGGATGGATCAGCGACTCGAACTGGCTCGCCAGCACCATGAAGACCACCACGAGCGCGAGCCCGAAGGCGAAGTAGAGCGCGCTGCCGCTCTCCTCGAGCTCGCGGGACTCGCCGGCGAGCGCGGTGGAGCTTCCGCGGGGCAGGACCTCGGCGGCCACCGCGCTCAGCGAGTCGAGCGCCTCCCCGAGCGTGGTGCCCGGCGCGAGCCCTCCCGTGAGGGTGAAGGAGCGGACCCGGTTGAAGTGATTCAGCTGGCGCGGCCCCACGTTCTCGTCGGCGCGGATGAGCGCCGACATCTGGATCAGCTGGTTGTCACGGCCCCGCACGTAGAGGCCGGACATGTCTGAGGGCGTGGCCCGGTCGGAGGGCTCGAGCTGGACCATCACGTCGTACAGCTTGTTGTCGCGGGTGAAGGTGCTCACGCGCCGCCCGCCGAGCAGCGTCTGGAACGTCCCGGCCACGTCCCGGATGGCCACGCCGACGTCCTCCGCGCGGTCGCGGTCGAACTCGACGTCGATCTGCGGCTTGTTGACGCGCAGGTCGGTGTCCACGTTGATGAGGCCCGGGATCTGCCGCGCGCGCGCCGTGAACACGTCCATCGCCGCCGAGAGCGAGTCGAAGTTCGGGTTCTGCACCACGAACTGCACCGGGTTCCCCCACCCGATCGCCGGCGGATTGGCGGCAAAGGCGAAGACGCCGGGAATCCCCATGAGCTGGGGAATGAGCTCGTTCAGGACGTCCTGCACCGACCGGTCCCGCTCCGACCAGTCGGTGAGGCGGGTGAAGATGATCCCCCGGTTGGGGCCGCCGCCGAAGCCCACGATGCTGAAGTAGCTCTCGACGTCCTCGGTGCGATCGAGGATCGCCTCGACCTGGCGCTGGTACTGGTCGGTGTACGCCACCGTGGCGCCCTCCGGTGCCACCACGAACACCGGGAAGAAGCCGCGATCCTCGGGCGGAATGAACTCCCGCTTGAAGGACCGGAAGAGCAGGCCCGCGACCACGAGCGTCGCGAGCGCGCCCGCCAGGACCGCCCCGCGGTGGCGCAGCCCCCAGTCGAGGGCGCGGCCGTAGCCCGTCGTCACGGCGTCGAAGCCGCGCTCGAGCGACTTGTAGAGCGGCCCGTGGCTCTGGGGAACGCGGAGGATCCGGGCGCAGAGCATCGGCGTGAGCGTCAGCGCCACGAAGCCGGAGATCACCACCGAGCCCGCCACCGCGATCCCGAACTCGTTGAAGAGCCGGCCGGTGTTGCCCTGGAGGAACGCGAGCGGGGTGAACACGGCCACCAGCGAGATCGTGGTGGCGATGACCGCGAAGGCGATCTCGCGGGTGCCGTTGGTGGCCGCGGTCTCGGGATCCTCGTGCAGCTCCTCCTGGTGCCGGTAGGCGTTCTCCAGGACGATGATCGCGTCGTCCACCACGATGCCGATCGCGAGCGTGAGCGCGAGCAGCGTGAGGTTGTTGATCGAGAATCCGAGGAAGTACATCACCGCGAAGGTCGAGATGATCGACGCGGGGATGGCGAGGCCCGGGATGATCGTGGCGCGGAGGTTCCGGAGGAAGACGAAGATGATGACCACCACGAGGACCGCGGCGATCACCAGCGTCTCCTGGGCCTCGGTGATCGAGCGCTTGACGAAGACCGAGCCGTCGAACGCCCGCTCGATGCTGACGCCCGGGGGCAGGGACGCCTGGATGGCGGGGAGCTCGGCGATGACCGCGTCGGCCACTTCGATCAGGTTGGCCTTCGACTGGCGCACGATGCCGATGGCGACGGCGGGCGTGCCGTTGAACCGGAGCGTGCTCCGGTCGTCCTCCGGGCCCAGCTCCACGCGGCCGAGGTCCCGGAGCTTGATCGGCTGGCCGTCGGTGTTGGCCACCGTGAGGTCGGCGAACTCGCCGGGCGTCTTGAGCTCGCCGAGGGTCCGGACGGTGAACTCCCGGCGCTCGCTCTCGATCCGGCCGGCCGGGACCTCCACGTTGCGGCTCCGGATGGCCGCCTCCACGTCCTGGACCGTGAGGCCGCGCGCGGCGAGCTCGGCCGGATCGAGCCATACCCGCATCGAATAGCGCCGCTCGCCCGCGATGAAGGCGCGTCCCACCCCCGGCAGGCTCTGGAGCCGGGTCTTCACCTGCCGGTCGGCGATGTCGGAGAGCTGGAGGAGCGAGTAGTTGTCACCCGACAGCGCCAGCCAGAAGAAGGGCTGGGCGTCCGCCTCCTGCTTGGCGATCACCGGCTCCTCGATGTCCTGCGGCAGCCGGCCGCGCACGCGGGAGACCTTGTCGCGGACGTCCTGCGCGGCGTCGTCCACGTCCCGCTCGAGGGTGAACTCGAGGGTGATGTTGCTGAACTGCTCGGCGCTCGAGCTGGTCAGGGTGCGGAGCCCGGGAACGGTGCTCAGCTCCTCCTCCAGGATGTCCGTGATCGCCGACTCGACGACCTGCGGATTGGCGCCCGCCAGGAAGGTCTGGACGGAGATGATCGGGGGATCGACGTCGGGGTATTCCCGGACGGCGAGCTGCCGGTAGCCGATCACGCCGAAGAGCACGAGGGCCGCGCTCATCATGCTGGCGAGCACCGGACGGCGGATCGAGATGTCTGAGAGCTTCATAGTCGGCTGCCCTGGCGGGTCTGAGACCGTTCCTACGCGGGGGGGGAATCTACAGTTTCGGGGGCGCAAGGAAACCGGCGGGTCCCGGAGCGTTACATTGGGGGATGACCCAGAAGCTCACCGCGCGGCAGCAGTCGCAGCTGGCCTTCCTCCAGACCCTGCCCCCGCGGATCTCGCGGATCAGGAGCATCATCGAGCAGATGGCCGCCCTCCAGGCCGACGACGTCACCGTACGGGCCCTGAGCCGGAACCTCGACGAGATCAAGGCGGGAGCGCAGGCCATGAGCCTCGGCGGCATCGCCGAGACCGCGGGGCTCATGAGCACGATGAGCCGCCGGGGGGGTGGCCTGCAGATGAAGGTGCGGGGTCTGCGGGAACTGCTGGGGAGTCTCCAGATCAACTACGACGGGGCGCTCCGGGCCGCCACGACCCCGGAACGGGAGCAGCAGGACTAGGCGGGACGCCTAGGCGTGCCGCTTCCGGGCTTCCCGCCGGGCCACCATCCGGTCGATGACCGGGCCCGACATCAGGACGACCATGCCGTTCACCAGTCCGCCGATCACCAGCGTGACGAACGTGAGCGCGAAGATGATGGCAGTGGCTCCGATGATGGCCAGGAGCATGCCGATATAGTAGAGCATTCAGATCTCCGGACAGGGCGGACGGCGGAACGGCATTAGCTTATCCTGTCCGCGATCGACCTTCAACCCCTGGAGTCGTACCCATGCGTACAGTCACATTCCTGGCCGCCGCGCTCGTCGCAGCCGGGCCACTCGCCGCCCAGGCGGCCCCTGCCGCCAAGCCGGCCAAGCCCGCCGAGCACGGTCACGCCGACCACGCCGCCGACCACGGGAAGGGCGGCATTCCCGCGGGATGGTCGCTCCGCGCCGACCGGGGCGATACCGCCGGCATCAGGATGATGCCGATGGGCGACGAGATGCACGTCATGACCGGCCCCGCGACGATCCTCTGGCGGGCCGCCGACGCGGTCAGCGGGAACTTCCACGCGGTCGCCAACTTCACGCGTCCCAAGGCCCCCGCGCACGCCGAAGCCTACGGCCTCTTCTTCCGCGGCAGGTCGCTCGACGGCGCGGGCCAGCAGTACACCTACTTCCTGGTCCGCGGCGACGGAAAGTACCTCATCAAGGTCCGGGACGGCGCCGAGACCCGGAACGTGGTCGAGGGGTGGACGGAGCACGCGGCGGTGGCGCGCGCCGATTCGACGGGCAAGGTGACGGACAAGCTCGAGATCGACGCGACCACCCCCGGCAAGGTCCGCTTCCTGGTGAACGGCCAGGCGGTGCACGAGGCGGCCATGAGCGCCGAGGAAATCGGCGGGGCGGTCGGGCTCCGGGTGAATCACAACCTGATGCTGCACGTGGCGGGATTCGAAGTGCACAAGATGTAGCGCTACTGTCGCTCCCCTGCCCGCCTCACATTCAGCGCCCGGTCCGCGGCTTCGCGGACCGGGCGGTCTGCTTCCCGCACGATCCGGTCGAGGCTCCGGCGCGTCTGCGCCGTGTTGGCCGCGGCGAGGCCGGCAACGGCGTCGAGGCGCACTTCGACCGGCGGCGCGTTCCGGTTGAGGAGCGTCCGGCGCTCGACGGCGATCTGCACCAGCTCCTCCACCGCCTGGGGCGAGCCCAGCCGCGCCGCGGCCGTGGCGAGCGCCCGGCGGACGCCGCTCTCCTGCTCCGTCCCGAAGGCCGCCATGACCGCCGGGGACATCATTGCCTGCCCCGAGTTGCCGATGGCGGACGCCACGTCGATGCGCGTCGCCGGGGAGGGATGGCCGAGCGCGGCGGTCAGCGCCGCCCTCGCCGCCGGATCGTGAAAGCGGGCCAGCGCCCTCGCGGCCTCCCCCCGTACCCCCGCGTCGTCGTGCTCGAGCGCCTCGGCCAGCGGCTGGATGGCGCGCGGGTTTCCGAGGCGGCCGAGGAGCGACGCGCCGTGCCGGGCCTGATGGGGCGCAGGCCGCTGGAGGAGCGGGACGAGCAGGGGAAAGGCCTCGGGCGTTGCCGCGAGCGCCTCGTGCAGGAAGCGCCTCGCCGCCAGGGATTCGCTGGTGGCGACACCGTCCACCATGACCTCGTGCCCGTCGGGCCCGATCCGCGAGAGAAGTGAGCCGACGCGCGACTGGTCCTCCGGATGGCGGATGGCGTGCTCGAAGAGCTCTTCCAGGACCCGGCGCGGAAGGGCCCGGCGGGCAGCGATGATGCGTACGCGCCTCGCCTCCGGCGCGGACTCGGCGTGGGCCAGCAGTCCCTCGCCCGCGGTGAGCACCTCGCCCCATGCCCGTCGGGCCACGGCGTCGCGGGCGGCGGCGGCGAGGCGCTCGAGCTCCGGGTCGCGGTCGGGATCGTCGGTGACCCGGAGGGCCGCGGGCGGCGGCGTGAAGTCGTGCGGCGCCTCGACCGCCACGGGCAGCGGCACGAGGACCGCGCGGACCGTTCCTTCCGTCGGGAGCGGCTCGTTCTCCGAGAGGAGGGCCCGGGCCATCGTCCGGAGGTCGTCCGGCGTCGCGCCGGCATCGGCCTCGATCCAGTCGGCCGCGCGGGCCCGGAGGCGGGCGCGGAGCGTCATGCGGACGCTGATCTGCGAGCCCTCGACGCCCGCGTCGATTCGCGCCGGCTTCCGGGCCACGGCCTCGGCGGCGGCCACAGCCGCCGCGGCATGGCCGGCCTCGTCGCCGGGGGCATCATGCAGGAGGACGAGCAGGCGCTCGAACGCCTTCGTGAACGCAGTCACGCCAGGGGAATCTCCACGGACGATTTCGGGTGGCAGGTGTGCCGCGGGGCAGTGCGGGACCCCGCATGCACCGCAACGAAATGTAAGCCGGGAATTAGCTTTCCTGCATGCAGGTCTCGGTCCCCGCTCCCGTCAGCAGCCCGCTCGAACTCGACGCCGCCCTCCTCCAGGCGGCGGTCACGGTCGGGCTCGCCGCGCTGTCCGCGCTCCTCTACCGCCGCTACCGGAAGGCCTACTTCGGGTGGTGGACGGTCGCGTGGACCCTCTACGTGGTGCGGGTCTCGGCGATCATCGCCTTCCTGCTCACGGCCGAGCGCGCGCTCCTCTTCGGGCACCAGGTCATCACCGGGTGGACCGCCCTCGCGCTCCTCTGGTCGGCGGTCGTCTTCTCCCGCGGGAGCCGCCTCCGCCCCGGATACCTGCTGGCCGCGCTCTTCCCCCCGCTCTGGGCGTACGTCGCCATCTATCGCCTCGACAGCTTCCTGCTGGCGGCGCTCCCCATGGTGCTCTTCCTGAGCTTCGCCACGCTGTGGAGCGCCTTCGTCTTCTTCGATTACCGGCGGCGGGTCCGCTCGGCGGGGGCCACCGTCCTCGCCGTGGCGTTCCTGCTCTGGGGACTGCACCACCTGGACTATCCCTTCCTCCGGGCCCAGGGCGCGTGGGCACCGTGGGGCTACTACCTGGACATCGTCCTCGAGCTCGCCGTCGGCGCCGGCCTCCTCCTGCTCGTGCTCGACGACGTCGCCCGCGGAATCCACGCCCTGGTGGGACTCTCGGGCGACCTGCAGCGCAGCGGCTCCGAGGCGAGCGTGCTCGAGGCGCTGCTGGAGCGGCCCCTCGCCCTCGCCACCGTGCAGGGCACGGCGCTCTATCTGTCGGGCGAGCGGGGAGGGAGCGTCGTCGGCGGCGCCGGTACCCTCAGCGGGTGGCGGGGCGCCGTCCCCGACGCCGCCGCGGCCGCCGCCATCGAGGCCGCGCTCGCGGAGCGGAAACCGCAGGAGGTGAGCCGCGGCGCCGACGGCGGCTACCTCGCCGCGCTGCCGATCACCGGCTCGGGGGTGAGCGGCGCGCTCCTCCTGGCGGGCGACGGGCGGGACCCCTTCGCCGCGCTGGACGACTCCTTCCTCCTCGCGCTGGGCCAGCAGGTGGGCGTGGCCATCGAGAACGCCGATCTCTCCCGCAGGCTCGAGCTGCGCCGGCTCGATCTCGAGCGGCTCTCCGCCCGGATGGTGGAGCAGCACGAGGAGGAGCGGGGGCGGCTCTCCCGCGAGCTGCACGACGAATCGGCGCAGGTATTCAGCGCCGTGAAGATGGAGCTCGCCATGCTGCGGGAAGGCCTCCCCGACGCCACGGTGGCACGCCTCGATCGCGCGCTCGCGCTGGTGGATACCGGCATCGGGAGCATCCGGAGCGTGGTGAACGACCTGCGACCCTCGCTGCTGGACGACCTCGGTCTCCTCCCGGCGCTCCGGTCGCTCGCCGCCCAGGTGGAGGCGCGAAGCGGCATCGAGATCTCGCTCGATGCGCCGGAGTCGCTGCCGCCGCTCTCGAAGGATGCGGAGCTGGTGCTCTATCGCGCGCTGCAGGAGGCGCTGACCAACGTCGTGCGCCACGCGGAGGCGCTGAGCGTCGAAGTCGGGCTCCGGATGGTGGGCGAGGAGATCGTGCTGACCGTCTGGGACGACGGGCGCGGGCTTCCCCCCGGTGCGACCCCCGAAGAGTTCCAGCGCGCCGGGCACATGGGTCTCGCCGGAATGCGCGAGCGGGTCACCGCGCTCCGGGGGCGCATGCGGGCGGAGAGCATCGCCCGGGGCGGGGTGCGGGTCGAGGTGGCCTTGCCCGTCGCGGTACCGGCATCGCGGAGCCCGGACGGCTGAGCGACCGGCGCCGGCCGCTCACTCCGACGCCAGCATCACCTGCTGGAGCGTATCCACGGCCTCGTCCAGGCGCCCGAGGAGCGACGCCCGGGCCGACCTGCGCTCCCCCACCGCATCGAATCCCCCCTGCACGATCGCGACGTCGGTGCAGTTCCCCTCGTTGGTGCACTCCGCGACCGGGGAGAGCATGATCTCGAGCGTCCGCGGCCAGTTCTCGCTGAACTCGAAGGCGATCCGCCGCGGCACCTCGAGCGCGGTGATCGTCCCGCGCACCGCGCCGAAATCGGGGTCGGTGAACGACACCGCTCCCCCGATCCGCACGTCGAGGGCGACGTCGTCGATCGGGCTGAGCCAGCGCTCGAGCATGTCGGGGTCGGTCAGCGCCCGGAAGACGGCGTTGGCGGGCGACTGCACCCGCACCGAGCGCCGCAGGTCCTGCGGCGCCTCGTGGAGCCGGAGCACGTTCCCCTCGCTGTCGAGGAAGCGAAGCTCCCGCCCGGGCCCCCGATCCCCCGTGGGCTCGCCCAGGAAGCGCACGCCGGCGGCGGCCAGCCGCTCGCGGACCGGCTCGATCCGGCCCACCCGGAACCCGCACCAGACGCCCTGCGCGTCGGCCGCCGGGAGCGTCCCGTCGTGCCGGTGGATCCCGATCAGCGGCACCGGCGCGTCCGGGCCGCGGAAGACATGCATGCCCTCCTCGGGAGACTCGACCACCGGCTGCAGGCCCAGCACCTCGGTATAGAAGCGATGCGCGCGCGCCGGATCGGTGGCCGGCAGCGAGATGAGTGGATCGACGGCCCGGATCATGTTCATGCCTCCCTGCGCCTGGTTCGCTGCGTCGTCACTGTACCGGATCGGGATCGGCGGCTTAGTTTGCGGCATGACCGACGCCCCGATCCGAGTCGTCGTCGCCGACGACCATGCCGTCGTCCGGGAGGGCATCCGGTCCGTCCTCCTGGGCGAGCCGGGCTTCTCCCTGGTCGGCGAGGCGGCGAGCGCCGAAGAAGCCGTCCGCCTCGTCGAGGAGGTGCGGCCCGACGTGGCCGTGCTCGACATTACCATGCCCGGCGGTTCGGGTCTCGATGCGGCCGCCCGGATCCGCCGCCAGGCACCGGACACCCGCGTCCTCATCCTCAGCATGCACGACAATCCCGAGTATGCCAAGGAGAGCGCCCGGGTCGGCGCCAACGGCTACCTCCTCAAGGACTCCGCCGCCGCCGAGCTGCGCCAGGCGATCCGCGCCGTCTGGCGGGGAGAGACCTGGTTCAGCGTGGCGCCGGCGCCGGCCGCCGCCGACAGCGCCCTCGGCGCGCTCACGCCCCGGGAGCTCGACGTCCTCGCCGGCGTCGCCCTCGGGCGGACGAACAAGGAGATCGCCGCCGCCCTCGGCATCAGCTCCCGCACCGTCGAGACCCACCGCGAGAGCCTCATGAAGAAGACCGGCGTGCGCACCGTGGCGGGGCTCACCCGCCTCGCGCTCGATCACGGGCTCGTCCCCGCCTGAGCCCGCTCAGAGCTGTGTCCTGAGGAGCGACGCCAGTCGCTCCGTCACCTTCTCCTTCCAGGGCCGCGCCCGCCACGCCTCCAGCGTGATCTCGCGCGAGCGCGCGCGGTCCGCCTCGAACACGCGCTCCTGCGCGGCGGCGAACTCCGCATCCATCACGTTGAGATTCGCCTCGTCGTTCAGCTTGAACGAGCGGTTGTCGAAATTCGTCGAGCCCACCGAGACCCAGAGTCCGTCCACGATCATCACCTTGCAGTGATACATCGTGGGCTGGAACTCGTAGATCCGCACGCCGGCCTCGAGCAGCGCGCCCCACGAGGCGCGCGACGCTCGGCGGACCACCGGCGCGTCGATGTGGCGGCCCGGCACGATGATCTCCACGTCGACGCCCCGCTCCCGCGCGGCCACGAGACTCGCAATGCTCAGGCTGTCTGGGACAAAGTAGGACGCGGAGAGCCGGATCGAGCGGGCGGCGCTCGCGATCGAGAGGAGATACATCAGCCGGACGCTCTCGCTGCCGTCGTCCGAGGAGCTCGTGAATACCTGCGCGAGGTGCGGGCCGGCGGTGTCGATCGGGGGGAAGTACTCCTCGCCGTGGAGGATGAGCGAGCGCGTCTTGATCCAGTTGTCCATGAATGCCGCCTGCATCTGCGCCACGGCGGGGCCGGTCACGCGGTAGTGCGAGTCGCGCCAGTGCAGTGAATCCTC